>CAYYSM010000153.1:0-6252 GCA_964474225.1 uncultured Hyphomicrobiaceae bacterium | reverse complement strand
ACCCGGTGAGCATGTCGTCGCACCAGGCCATCAGCGCGAAGCCAGCATTGCGCGCGCGCTCGCGCACGCGGTACGCCGTGCGAGCGAACCGCCCCGGCCCAAAAACCTCATCGTGAAGATGTTCGATCCGCGTCGCATCGTCCGGTCTGGCGAGCCGGATTGACCGCGAGTTCATCGTCTTATCTCCCCACCGCAACATGTTAGCAGACATCACAGGTGCCGGCGCGGTGGGTTCGGTCGTCTCAGGGGATGGATGCGTACTTGGGGACCGGACGCACGCGCGCGCTCAGGCGCTCAAAGCGACAGCTTCGTCGTCGCGCCTGCGTTGTCGCGCAGTTCTGGACCGGATCATACGTCATAGCGATGGCCGATAGCACGCGCTTGGGCACTCGTCCAGCAAAACCGCGCAGGGTTAAGGTCTCAACCGATTGTGACGATTCAAGAATGTAACGAATTGCGATTGTGACGACTTGCGTGGGCCTGCCGCCTTGATCCCGCGCTTGCGCGTCCAGAGATTCCGGGATCAAACGCAACCGATGGAGGCTTGCATGGGACTGCTGATCGACGGCGTCTGGCACGACAATTGGTACGACACGGGCAAGACCGGCGGGCGCTTTGTCCGCAGCGAGTCCGTGTTCCGCAACTGGATTACGCCGGACGGCGCGCCCGGCCCGTCGGGCGATGGTGGTTTCGAGGCTGAACCAGGCCGCTATCACCTCTATGTCTCGCTCGCCTGCCCGTGGGCGCACCGCACGCTCATATTCCGCGCCATCAAGGGGCTGGAGGACATGATCAGCGTCGATGTCGTCAGCCCCGACATGCTGTCGGAAGGCTGGGTCTTCGACGACAGCTACCCCGGCGCGACACGCGATACCGTGAACGGCGCGAAACGGCTCTACGAGAACTATCTGAAGGCGAAACCGGACTACACCGGCCGCGTCACCGTGCCGACGCTGTGGGACAAACAGCGCGAGACGATCGTCAGCAACGAGTCGGCGGACATCATTCGGATGCTGAACAGCGCGTTCGACCATCTCGGCGCGGCGCAGGGCGACTATTATCCGGCGGACCTGCGCGACGAGATCGACGCGATCAACGAGCGCGTCTACCACACGGTCAACAACGGCGTTTACAAATGCGGCTTCGCCACCACGCAGGAGGCGTATGAGGAGAACTTCCGGCCCCTGTTCGACACGCTCGACCACATCGAGGCGCGGCTCTCGCGCCAGCGCTATCTGGTCGGCGACCGGCTGACGGAGGCGGACTGGCGGCTGTTCACCACGCTCGTGCGCTTCGACGCGGTCTATTACAGCCACTTCAAGTGCAATCAGCGGCGGATCGTCGACGACCCGAATATTTGGGGCTATGTGCGCGAGCTTTACCAGATGCCGGGGATCGCGGAGACTGTCTCGCTCGATCACATCAAGCGGCACTATTACGGCTCGCACGAGACGATCAACCCGACGCGCATCGTGCCGGTCGGCCCCGAGATCGACTTCGCCGCGCCGCATGGCCGCGACCACCTGCCGAAGGCGTCGCCGCTACCAATGAGCGCTTAGCTCGGCGCCCTCGAAAATTTCGGCAAGGCGTTGACGCACCGGCCGCACCGTGTCTTCGGGCAGCGCGTCGCGCGGGAAAAAGCCCTGCGCGGTGATCTCCCGGTTCGGCTCCGGCACACGGGGCTGATCCCACTCGCGAATGACGAACAGCGCAACATGATCGCTTGGCAAGACCGTGAAGTTGCCGAAGACGCCGTGCAGCCGGGGCCGGCCGGCGACGCGCACGCCGGTTTCCTCGAACACCTCGCGCGCCAGCGCCTGCTCCAGGGTCTCGCGCCATTCGACGCCGCCGCCGGGAAAGCGCCAGCCGGGCTGGTAGCCGTGGCGGATCAGGAGCACGCGGTCACTGCTGTCGAGCACCACGCCCTGCGCACCCAGCGTCATGCCGCGGGTGAGCCGGAAATAGGGCCGGAGGAAAGGAATGGCGGCGCGAAACAGCATGCAGCTGTTTTGCCGATCGCGGGATGTGGATGCAAGCCAGTGTGGCCACACTGGCTCCGAAAACGGGTTGACAATGGCCAAGCCCGCCGCGCCTTTGGCGTTCGCGTCGGTATGGCTTACCTGTTAGACTGCGCGCCAAAGCGCGGGGGCGAAAAAGCGGCATCAAATGCATGTTAGTTGACGTTTACGTCAATCGAATGCAGTTTTAGTCAGACAGACCGCCCCGTCGCACCACACGCCGTGAGGAGAGGATCGACAGGCCATGATTACGCTCGTGTTTGTTCTCGTGAGCCTTGCCGCACTGGCGGCGCTGGCCATTCAGCGGTCGCCGCTGTGGGCCTGGGCCCTTGTCGTTGCGGCAATCACGTTCCTGGCGCAGACCGGCCTGCCCTGGGCCACGTTCGAAGCGCCATTCGGCAGCATCGGCGCGTGGATCGCGTGGGCGCCCGCGATCGCGCTTGCGCTGCTGTCGATCCGGCCGATCCGTCAGCAGGTGGTCACGCGCCCGGCCTTCCACACCGTCAAGCGCATTCTGCCGCCGGTTTCCGACACCGAGAAGGAGGCGCTGGAGGCGGGCACGGTCGGCTTCGATGCGGAGTTCTTCTCCGGCGAGCCGTCGTGGAGCAAGCTGCGCGAAGTCGGCGCGCCGGCGCTGACCGATGAAGAGCGGCAGTTTCTCAACGAGACGACCGAAGAGCTCTGCGCGATGATCGACGACTGGAACATCCGCGCCGAGCAGCGGGAGATCCCTCAGCACATCTGGCAGTACATCATCGACAAGGGCTTTCTGGGGATGCTGATCTCCAAGGAGCATGGCGGGCTTGGCTTCTCGCCGCAGGCGCAGTCCCTCATTATCGGCAAGATCGCCTCGCGCAGCCCGGATGTGGCGACCGTCGTCATGGTGCCCAACTCTCTCGGCCCAGGCGAACTGATCGAGAAATTCGGCACCGATCACCAGCAATCCTACTACCTGCCGCGTCTGGCGCAGGGGCAGGAGATCCCCTGTTTCGCGCTGACCAGCCCCTATGCCGGCTCCGACGCCGCCTCAATGCGCGATGTCGGCATCGTAACGAACGGCGAGCATAACGGCCAGGAAACGCTCGGCATCAAGCTCACCTGGAACAAGCGCTACATCACGCTGGCGCCGAACGCGACGCTGCTTGGCCTCGCCTTCCGGCTCTATGACCCGGACAACCTGCTCGGCAAGAGCAACGAGCTTGGCATCACACTGGCGCTCGTGCCGACCGACACGGCGGGCGTGAACATCGGGCGGCGACACCAGCCCTGCGGCAACGCGTTCCCCAATGGTCCGACCTGGGGCGAGGACGTGTTCGTGCCGCTCGATGCCATCATCGGCGGGGCCGAGCGTGCCGGTCAGGGCTGGCGGATGCTGATGAGCTGCCTGTCCTCGGGCCGCGCGATCTCCCTGCCGGCGACGAGCACGGCGGCCGCCAAGGCTATGCTGCGCACCTCCACGGCTTACGGGCGCATCCGCAAGCAGTTCGGCATCGCCATCGGCCGGATGGAGGGCATCGAAGAGCGGCTCGCGCGACTGGTCGAGACCGCCTACACGCTCGAATCCGCGCGCTCCGTTACGGCCGCGATGGTTGGCGAGGGCGCGAAGCCGTCGGTGCTGTCGGCGCTGATGAAATATCAGTCCACCGAGAGGATGCGCGAGGCCGTCGCCGACGCGATGGACATTCATGGCGGCAAGGCGATCTGCGACGGCCCGTCGAATTACCTCCAGTCCGCCTACCAGATGGTGCCGATCGGCATCACGGTGGAAGGGGCGAACATCCTGACGCGCAGCCTGATCACCTTCACGCAGGGCGTGCTGCGCTCGCACCCGTTCCTGTATCAGGAGATCCAGGCGGCCCAGCACTGGGACGAGGATCAGGGCTTCGAGATGTTCGAGGACGCCTTCGAGAAGCACGTCGCCTTCGCGGTCGGGAATGTCTTCGGCGCGCTCTTCCATAACGTCACTTTCGGTCGGTTCGCGGATGCGCCGCAGGTGTCCGAGACGGCGAAGTGGTACCGCCAACTGAGCCGCGCCAGCCAGAACTTCGCGCTGGTCGCGGATATCTGCGTTGCGCTCCTGGGCGGCGGTCTGCGTACGCGCCAACGCCTGACCGGGCAGATGGCCGACGCGCTGTCCGAGCTGTACCTCGCCTCTACGGTGCTGAAGCGCTACGAGGATGACGGCCAGCCGCTCGCGGATCGCCGCATCGTGGAGCTTTGCCTGCGCAATTCGCTGCACCGCTTCTACGCCGCGCTGCAGGAGGTGACGCGGAACTTCCCGTTCTTCGGCGTCGGCTGGGCGCTGCGCCGGCTGGTGTTCCCGTTCGGCTTTCCCGTCGAGCCCGCCGGGCACAGCGTCGGCAAGTCCGCCGTGCGCGCCGCGCTCGGTCCGGGCGAAGTGCGCGACCGCCTGACCCGCGACATCTACATCAGCCGCGACGCGAACGACCCGATGGGCATCCTGGAGGTGACGCTGGAGAAAGTCATCGAGGCCGAACCGGCCGAGCGCAAGGTGGAGAAGGCGCTGAAAGCCGGTGTGCTTCGCCGCTCTCTTGACCGCGACTGGCTGGGCGATGCCGAGGCCAAGGGCATCATCACTGGCGACGAGGCTAAGCTGTTGCGCGAGACCGAAGAACTTGTGTTCAAGGTGATCTCGGTGGATCACTTCGACCCGGAAGCGATCACCGGGCGTGCTCGCGACGATGACGCCGGGGCGCCCCGCGCCGAAGTGGCCGAGGCCACCGAGCGTTCGCCCTGGCCGGATTATCAGGACCGCGTGAGCGAGCCCGCCGAGGCCGAGGCCGCGCCCAATGCCGAGCGCAAGGACGGCGGCGTGCAGGCGGCCGAATAGAACCATAACGACTGGAAACGACATGTCCTACGAACTGCCGAACCTGAAGCATTGGCGCTTCGATATCGATGTCGACAACATCGCCTGGGCCTGGTTCGACACCGCCGGCCAGCGCATGAACACGCTGGGCCGGGAGCCGGTCGAAGAGTTGGCGCAGATCATCAGCACGGTTGAGGACGCGGCGCAGCGCGGCGATGTGAAGGGCTTGGTGTTCATCTCCGCAAAGCCGAACAACTTCATCGCCGGCGCTGATATCGGCGAGTTCGACGCGCTGCGCACCGAGAAGGACGTGGAAGACGTCATCAACCCGGTGATCGAGCTGTTCAACCGCGTCGAGCGCCTCAAGGTGCCAGCGGTGGCTGCGATCAACGGCTACTGCCTCGGCGGCGGACTGGAATTTGCGATGGCCTGCCACTACCGCGTCGCCACGCGGGAGGAAGGCACGCGCATCGGCCTGCCCGAAGTCAAGCTCGGCATCATTCCGGGGCTGAACGGCACCGTGCGGATGCTCCAGCTCGCCGGGCCGATCGCGGGCATGCAGGCGATGCTCACCGGCAAGATGCTGCGCGCGAGCGCGGCGCGCGGCATGGGTGTGGTCGACCAGCTCGTCCCAAGCCACCTCGAACTGCCGTGGACGGCACGCAAGGCCGTGCTCCAGAAGCGCAAGTCCAAAGGCGGCGCATGGTGGAAGCGCCTGCTGACCAAATCGCCCGCGCGCGGCTACCTCGCAAGCCGGATGCGCAAGGAAACCGAGAAGAAGGCGCGACCGGACCATTACCCCGCGCCGTACAAGCTGATCGACCTGTTCGAGCGTTACGGCGGCGACGCGCAGCGCATGGCCTCGGCGGAGAGCCGGACCTTCGTGCCGCTGATGATCAGCGAGACCTCGCGCAATCTGCGACGCGTGTTCCGCCTGCAGGAGATGCTCAAGGATCAAGCGCCGAAGAGCCGCCTCAAGCCGTTGCGCCTGCATGTCGTCGGCGCGGGCACCATGGGCGGCGATATTGCCGCCTGGGGCGTCTATTCGGGCATGGAGGTCTCGCTGCAGGACCAGACGCAGGAGCAGGTCAACAAGGCGCTGGGCCGCGCGAAGCAGCTTTTCAAAAAGCGGATGCGCTCCAGCCGGGACGTGGATGTCGCCATGAAGCGGCTCATCAGTGACGTGCCGGGCGAGCACATCAAGCGCGCTGATGTGGTGATCGAGGCGATTGTCGAGAACCTTGACGCCAAGCAGAAGCTGTTCGCCGATATCGAGCCGCAGCTCAAGCCGGGCGCGGTGCTGGCGACCAACACGTCTTCGCTGCGGATCGAGGACATTGCGCAGAGCCTGAACGATCCGGGCCGGCTGATCGGGTTGCACTACTTCAACCCCGTCGAGAAGAT
>CAYYSM010000152.1:0-6259 GCA_964474225.1 uncultured Hyphomicrobiaceae bacterium | reverse complement strand
TGATGGACACCGTGCTCAACCTGGGCCTCAACCAGGCCACGGTCGAGGGGCTGGCGGTGCGCGCCGCTCGGCTGGGGCTGACGCCGCCAGATTGGAGTTACGGCCCCGGCCAGATCCGGCTGAGCCGCGCGCTATCGCTCTCCGCTGGCGCAGATGGGACATTGCCGTCGCCGGCCGAGGTTGCGGCGGCGCTGCTCGAACCCTGCGCGGCACGGCATGTGGCGCGTCGCCTGATCGCAACGGCACGCGGCGGCGCGGTAACAGAGGCCGATGAGGGCGTCCTCGGACGCACCGAAATCATCCGGCTCGCCGCGGCTTACAACGCTCAGGCCGCACCGGCCGACGCAACTGCCGCGCTGGCGCATAGCCTGTTCAACCAGATCGCCTACCACCTCACCCTTCACTACCGCTACGAAAGCGCCAGCAACGTTGCGGCACAAATTGGCACGCTTGTTGCTTGGAGCGATGGGCGTGCAGAAGCCGTGCGCGAAAGAAAATGCACGGCCGATGGCGCGCTCCACGAGAAAACTTTCTCTAAATGAAACCAGAAGTTTCAATCGTTGCGCCTTGATAAAACTGCATGATAACGTTTGTACGCCCGGCGCCGCAGCGCAGACGCTCGCTGATGGGGCATGTGGTCCAGGCTGGAGCGCCGAAGTGACGGGGCTATCCGGACCGCAATGGGTCGGGTATCATGCCAAGGCAAAAAATGGAGAGACAGATGAAGAAGCTCATAACAGCCGCCCTTGTGGCGTTCGGCATTGCGGCCGGCCCAGCTGCCGCGCAAGAGGTCAATGTGGGCTACCAGCTGCCCTACAACCCCTGGAAAGTCTTCATCGCTGACGGCAAGTTCCAGGAAGCCACTGGCGCCGAAATCAATTTCCGACGCTTCGACTCCGGCTCCAAGGTCATCAACGCCATGTCGTCGGGCGACATTGACATCGCCATGGCCGGTTCCAGCCCGATCGCTGCGGGCGTCAGCCGCGGACTGCCGATCTCGCTGTTCTGGATCGTGGAGAATATCGCCGACGCCGAAGCAATGGTGGTGCGCGACGGCTCGGGCATCGAAGAGCCGGAAGACCTGAAGGGCAAGCGCATCGGCGTGCCGTTCGTCTCGACCACCCACTTCCACACGCTGTTCGCGCTGGAAACCTGGGGTATCGACCCGGATGAGGTCGAGCTGCTGAACATGCAGCCGAACACGATTGCCGCCGCCTGGGAGCGGGGCGACATCGACGCCGCCTTCGTCTGGAACCCGGCGCTGGGCCGCATCAAGGAGTCCGGCACGGTGCTCATCACCTCCGGCGAGCTGGCCGCGCTCGGCCGCGCAACCTTCGACGGCATGGTGGTCCGCACAGAGTTCGCCGAGGAGAACCCTGAGTTCATGTGCAAGTTCGTCGCCACAATGGCCGAAGCCGACGAAGCCTATCGCTCCAACCCGGACGCCTTCGGGCCGGATTCCGAAAACGCCAAGAAGATCGTGAGCCTTGTCGGCGGCGAGCCAGCCCAGGTGCCGGGCGTGCTTGAGCTGTATGAGTTCCCGACCATGGAGCAGCAGGCGTCTGACGAATGGCTCGGCGGCGGCGAGGACACCGGCGCGGCCAAGGCGCTGCGGGCAACCTCCGAGTTCCTGATGGAGCAGAAGCAGATCGACGACCTGCTCCCCGACTATAGCGAAGTCGTGACTGATCGCTTCGTGAAGATGGCTCTTGAGGGCTGCTAAGCTCACAGGCTATCAGGCGGGCGGCGCGCGGCGCTGCCCGCCTCTTTCTATCCAGCGCCGCCAGGCTCCGAGGAGGAGAGAGACATCATGTCAGAAAGCGCGGTCAAGGCCGACGCCATTCCTCAGTCGCAAACTTCGTCGACCGAGCGCCCCGCCGGCACAGGCGAGGGACTTCGCGCCGAGAATGTTTCGGTCATCTATCCAACGAAGGACGGCGAAGGCGTCCACGCTCTGGCAAATGTGTCGCTGAGCATTGACCCCGGCGATTTTGTGGTGGCGCTTGGCGCTTCGGGCTGCGGCAAGACCACATTCCTCAATCTTCTCGCCGGCTTCATCAAGCCGAGTTCCGGGGAGGTGACGCTCGCAGGAAAGAAGGTCACCGGCCCCGGCGCCGATCGCGGCGTGGTCTTCCAGAAACACGCCCTGCTGCCGTGGCTGAATGTGCGCCAGAACGTGACCTTCGGGCTCAAGCTCCAGGGCATCCCAAAGGCGAAACGCCGAGAGATCGCGCTGAAAAATCTGGAGCTTGTCGGGCTGAAAGGCTTCGAGACCCATCAGATCTACGAGCTTTCGGGCGGCATGCAGCAGCGCGTCGGCCTGGCGCGGGCGCTGACCAGCGACCCCAAGGTGCTGCTGATGGACGAGCCGCTCGGCGCGCTGGACGCGCTGACGCGCGAAAGCATGCAAGAGCTGATCCTCGATGTCTGGCGCGAAACGCACAAGGCGGTGTTTTTCATCACCCATTCAGTCGAAGAGGCGCTGTTCATGGCGACGCGCCTGATTGTGATGTCGCCGCGCCCCGGCCGGATCACGCATGAATACGACCTCGACTTCTGCCACCGTTTCTTTGAATGCCGCGACGCGCGGAAAGTGAAATCCGACCCGGACTTCATCGAGATGCGCGAGAAAATTCTTTCGATCATTCACGCGGATGAGGCGCAGCATGGCCAATCCTGACGCAACGACATCGCCTCTGAATCGCGGTCCGCGCCCCTGGGCGGCGCTGCGCTGGATTTCCGACACGTTCTCCGCCGGACCCGCCAAGCCGGGCGATTCCTACGGCGCTCCCGGCATGGGCAATTCGACGGCGATCGCGGTCGCCGCAGCGATCTCCCTGTTTCTGCTGTGGATTCTGGTGACGGCCGGTGAAGACCCGCTGATCCCGCCGCTGTTTCTGCCGTCGCCGATGGCCGTCTGGGACAAGTTCATATCCGTGAGCTTTGAGGGGTATCAGGGCCACACGCTGTGGGAGCACACCTGGGCGAGCCTGACGCGCATTTTCGGCGCGTTCTTCTTCGCGCTTGCCATCGGTATTCCAGTCGGCATCGCGATGGCGACGAACCGTATTTTCCGCGGCATCTTCGACCCGCCGATCGAGTTTTATCGCCCGCTGCCGCCGCTGGGCTATCTGCCGCTGACGGTGATCTGGTTCGGCATCGACGAGACGCAGAAGCTGGTTCTGCTGTTCCTGGCGATGTTCGCGCCGATCGTGCTCAATACGCGCGCGGGGGTGCGCTCCGTTGCGATCGAGCAGATTCATGCGGCCTATTCGCTGGGCGCTTCACGACGGCAAATTCTTCAGCACGTCATCCTCAAGGGCGCGATGCCCGAAATCCTGACGGGGCTGCGCATCGGCATCGGCTTCGGCTGGACAACGCTGGTCGCCGCCGAACTGGTCGCAACGCAAGTCGGCCTTGGCGCAATGATCATGACAGCGTCGGAGTTCCTGGTGACCGACATCGTCGTCATGGGGATCATTGTGATCGGCATTATCGCCTACCTGTTCGACCTGTTCATGCGCTGGGTGGAGCGCAAGCTCGTCCCGTGGAAGGGCAAGGTGTAGGACGCGAGTAGCTCGGCCGCCTTGATCTGCGGCCGACAGCCCACCGTGCTGCGGCGTGGCTGTCATCGCCGAGCGGGACCGATGTGGATGCCCGCGTCAAGCGCGGGCATGACGTCTTAGGCCGTTTGCAACCTAATTGGAACCTTCTTCGACTGGGAAAAGGGGCGCGGCGCGAGGGCCGCGAACCCATGTGCCGGCCTAGACGAACTCGTCGAGCGTGCGGCGCAGCTTGTCCACCACCTCGTCGATATGGGCGCGCTCCGCGACGAACTGCGGCGCGAGGATGCCCACGTCTCCGGTGAACTTCACATGGCAGCCGTTCCAGAACAGCGCCTTCTGCATGGCCTGCCCGCGCCGGCCCGGCACGCCGTCGTGATGCACCTCGACGCCTGACATCATCCCGATCGTGCGAATGTCCATGACCAGCGGATGGTCGCGCAGGCTCATCACCGCCTCGGCGAAATAGGGCGCCATCTCCGCCGCGCGCTCGAACAGCCCCTCGCGCTGATAGATGTCCAGCGCCGCCAGCCCGGCCGCGCAGGCCGCAGGGTGAGCCGAATAGGTGTAGCCGTGGAAGAACTCGATCGCGTTGTCCGGGCTGGCTTCGGTGACCGTCTCATAAATCTCGTCCTTGACCGCGACCGCGCCCATCGGGATGGAGCCGTTGGTCAGCGCCTTGGCCATCGTGGTGATGTCCGGCGTGACGCCGAAGCGCTGGCTGGCGAACGGGGTGCCGAGGCGGCCGAAGCCGGTAATCACCTCGTCGAACACCAGCAGGATGCCATGCTGATCGCAAATTTCGCGCAACCGCTCCAGATAGCCAGCCGGCGGAACGAGCGTGCCGGTTGACCCCGCCACCGGCTCGACGAACACCGCCGCGATGGTCGATCCGCCGTAGGTCTCGCAATGCCGCTGGAGATCGTTGGCGAGTTCAACACCGTCTTTTTGGGGCTGGCCATCGCAGAACAACTCGTTGCCCGTGAAGGTGTGGCGCAGCATGACGACGTTCGGCATGGTGACCGGGAATGTCTCGCGGTTCTTGACCATGCCGGAGAGGCTCACGCCGCCGATATTCACCCCGTGGTAGGCACGCTCGCGGCTGACGAAGCGCAGGCGCTGAGACTCGCCACGCGCGCGGTGATAGGCCATGACGATCTTCAGCGCGGTATCGATCGCTTCGGACCCGGAGTTGACGAAGAACACATGGTTTAACGGGTCGGGCAGGAGCGCCGCCACGCGCCGCGCCAGATCAAACGATGCGGGATGCCCCACCTGGAACGACGGCGAATAGGAGTTCGTCGTCAGCTGCTTGTAGACCGCATCCGCGATTTCCTGGCGCGCGTGGCCGGCTGGCGAGCAGAACAGGCCGGACGATCCGTCGATCACGCGCCCCCCGTGGTGATCCGTGTAGTACACGCCTTCAGCGGAGACCACCATCCGGGGCTTCTCCTTGAAGTCCCGGTTCCCGGTGAAGGGCATCCAGTGTTCTTCGAGGGAGTTCGCGCGCTCTGGAGCGCTCGCAGCGAGGTTTTCCATGATTCCATTACTCCGGGCTGTTCCTTTACGGATGTTACTGCAGCTCACGTCGCGATCCAACCGCGCGCCGGGAAGCGGCCAGCAGCTATGCGCAGCGAGTCGCGGCAGCGCCAGCGTGGCCGTCACACGCAATGAAAGCATATTCATTGGCAGGCGCGCATCCCATAAATGACCCGCCCGGGACAAAAAGCGGCAGGCTGTTATCCGCCGCGGCTCTCGATCGCCTTCGCCTTTTCGACCAGCACCTCGGCCTGCCGGATGGAGGCGTAGTCGATCAGCCGCCCGTCCAGCGATACCGCGCCCTTGCCCTGCGCCTCGGCTTCGCGCATGGCCGCCAGGATGCGCTGTGCGCGCTCGACTTCCGCTTCGCCCGGACTCATCACCTGGTTGGCCAGTTCGATCTGCGACGGGTGGATCGCCCATTTGCCCTCGCAGCCCAGCACCGCCGCGCGCTTGGCCGCCGCGAGATAGCCGTCCGGGTCGGAGAAATCGCCGAATGGCCCGTCGATCGGCCGCAGACCGTTTGCCCGCGCCGCAACGACCATCCGCGCGATGGCGTAGTGCCACATGTCGCCCCAGTGTGTCTCGCGCGCCTCGCCGTCGGCATCCGTCAGCACCGCATAATCCGGGTTCGCGCCGCCGATGTTGGTCGTCCGCGCCCGCGTCGAAGCGGCGTAGTCGGCCACGCCGAAATGCAGGGACTCATTGCGCTTGCTGGCCCCGGCGATCTCGGAGACGTTCTGCATGCCCAGCGCGGTCTCGATGATGTGCTCGAAGCCGATCCGCTTGGTGAAGCCCTTCGCCTGCTCGATCTGCGTGACCATCATGTCCACGGCGTAGACATCCGCCGCCGTGCCCACCTTCGGGATCATGATGAGGTCGAGCTTGTCGCCCGCCTGCTCCACGACATCCACGACGTCGCGGTACATGTAATGCGTGTCCAGCCCGTTGATGCGCACCGACATGGTCTTGCCGCGCCAGTCGATGTCGTGCAGCGCCTGAATGATGTTCCTGCGCGCCTGCTCCTTGTCCTGCGGGGCGACCGCGTCTTCCAGATCGAGAAAGATGACATCGGCGGCCGAGGCCGCGGCCTTCTCGAACAGTTGCGGCTGACTGCCCGGCACGGCCAGTTCGCGGCGGTTCAGGCGCGCGGGCGC
>CAYYSM010000151.1:0-6276 GCA_964474225.1 uncultured Hyphomicrobiaceae bacterium | reverse complement strand
ACATGCTCAAGGGCAAGCAGGGCCGCTTCCGCCAGAACCTGCTCGGCAAGCGCGTGGACTATTCCGGCCGCTCGGTCATCGTGGTCGGCCCGGAACTCAAGCTGCACCAGTGCGGCCTGCCGAAGAAGATGGCGCTGGAGCTGTTCAAGCCGTTCATCTACTCGCGGCTGGACGCCAAGGGCCTTGCGGCGACCGTGAAGCAGGCGAAGAAGCTGGTCGAGAAGGAAAAGCCCGAAGTCTGGGACATCCTCGATGAGGTGATCCGTGAGCACCCGGTCCTGCTCAACCGCGCGCCGACGCTGCACCGTCTGGGCATTCAGGCGTTCGAGCCGGTGCTGGTCGAGGGCAAGGCGATCCAGCTTCACCCGCTGGTCTGCGCGGCGTTCAACGCCGATTTCGACGGCGACCAGATGGCCGTGCACGTCCCGCTGTCGCTGGAGGCGCAGCTTGAGGCCCGCGTGCTGATGATGTCGACGAACAACATCCTGCACCCGGCCAACGGCGGCCCGATCATCGTGCCGTCGCAGGATATCGTTCTCGGCCTTTATTACCTCTCGTTGGAGAAGCCCAACGAGCCGGGCGAGGGCATGATGTTCGGCAGCGTCTCGGAAATCCGGCACGCGCTGGAAGCCGGGCTGGTGACGCTGCACGCCAAGGTGAAGGCGCGCTTCGTGAGCATCGATGAGGACGGCGCGCCGGTTGCCAAAGTCTACGACACCACGCCGGGCCGGATGCTGCTTGGCGAATTGCTGCCGAAGAAGCCGGGCGTGAAGTTCGATCTGGTGAACCAGCTGCTCACCAAGAAGATGATCTCCAAAATGATCGACGCGGTTTACCGCAACTGCGGTCAGAAGGAGACGGTCATCTTCTGCGACCAGATCATGGCCACTGGCTTCCGCCATGCCTGCGAAGCCGGCATCTCGATCGGCAAGGACGACATGGTCATCCCCGAGACCAAGGATGAGATCGTCCAGGAGGCCCACGACCTCGTCCGCGACTACGAGCAGCAGTTCATGGAAGGCTTCATCACCCAGGGCGAGAAGTACAACAAGGTGGTGGATGCCTGGGCGAAGTGCACCGACCGCGTCGCCAAGGAGATGATGGATCGCATTTCCGCGCCGAAGATTGACGAGGAGACTGGCCGGCAACTGCCGCTCAACTCGGTCTATATGATGTCGCACTCCGGCGCGCGCGGCTCACCCGCGCAGATGAAGCAGCTCGCGGGCATGCGCGGGCTGATGGCCAAGCCGTCTGGCGAGATCATCGAGACGCCGATCATTTCAAACTTCAAGGAGGGCCTGTCGGTGATGGAGTACTTCAACTCCACGCACGGCGCCCGCAAGGGTCTGGCTGACACCGCCTTGAAGACGGCGAACTCGGGGTACCTGACGCGCCGGCTGGTCGACGTGGCGCAGGACAGCATCGTCAACGAGGTCGACTGCGGCACGGACAAGGGGATCAGCATGATCGCCGTGATCGATGCGGGCGAGGTGATCGTCTCGCTGGGCGAGCGCGTGCTGGGCCGCACGGCCGCCGACGACATCGTTTCGCCCGCTTCGGGCGAGGTGATCGTTCAGGCTGGCGAGCTGATCGAGGAGCGGCACGCCCGCGAGATCGAGGAGGCGGGCGTTCAGCAGGTCCGCATCCGCTCGGCGCTCACCTGCGAGACGCGCAACGGCGTCTGCAGCAAGTGCTATGGTCGCGATCTGGCCCGCGGCACGCCGGTGAACCTCGGCGAGGCGGTTGGCGTCATGGCCGCCCAGTCGATCGGCGAGCCGGGCACGCAGCTGACGATGCGGACCTTCCACATCGGCGGCACGGCGCAGGTGGTCGACTCGTCCTTCCTGGAATCGAACTTCGCCGGCACGGTGCAGATCAAGAACCGCAACGTGGCCAAGGACAGCCAGGGCCGCCTGGTCGCCATGGGCCGCAACATGTCGGTCCTGGTGCTGGACGACGAAGGCAACGAGCAGGCGTCTTACAAGATCGTCCAGGGCGCGCACATGAAGGTCGACGACGGCGACAAGATCAAGCGTGGCGAGCGTCTGGCCGAGTGGGACCCGTACACCCGCCCGATACTCACCGAGACCACTGGCACGGTGGATTACGAGGACCTTGTCGAAGGCGTCTCGATGAGCGAGCAGACCGAGGAAACCACCGGCATCACCCAGCGCGTGATTGTCGACTGGCGCTCGAACCCGCGCGGCGCCAACCTGCGTCCTGCGCTCGTGGTCAAGAACGCCAAGGGCAACGTCGTGAAGCTCAAGCGCGGCGGCGAGGCCCGCTACCAGATCCCGGTCGGCTCGATCCTGTCGGTTGAACCAGGCCAGGAGGTCAAGGCGGGCGACGTGCTGGCGCGCATCCCGCTTGAGAGCGCCAAGACCCGCGACATCACGGGCGGTCTGCCGCGCGTGGCGGAGCTGTTCGAGGCCCGGCGTCCGAAGGATCATGCGATCATTGCAGAAGCGTCCGGCACCATCGAGTTCGGCCGCGACTACAAGAACAAGCGCACGATCATCATCCGCCCGGATGAGGAGGACGCCGAGCCGGTCGAGTATCTGATCCCGAAGGGCAAGCACCTGTCGGTTCAGGAAGGCGACCGGATCGAGAAGGGCGAGTTCATCATGGAGGGCTTGCCCGCGCCTCACGACATCCTCGCGATCAAGGGTGTCGAGGAGTTGGCGACCTATCTCGTCAACGAGATCCAGGACGTCTATCGCCTGCAGGGCGTGAGCATCAACGACAAGCACATCGAGGTGATCGTTCGCCAGATGCTGCAGAAAGTCGAGGTCACCGATGCGGGCGAAACCGGGCTGCTCAAAGGGGAGCAGATCGACCGGATCGAGTTCGATGAGCTCAACGCCCAGGCCCAGGCCGCCGGCAAGCGCCCGGCCGAGGCCGAGCCGGTCCTTCTGGGCATCACCAAGGCAAGCCTGCAGACCCGCAGCTTCATCTCCGCGGCCTCCTTCCAGGAGACCACGCGCGTGCTGACCGATGCGGCGGTGAACGGCAAGACCGACAACCTCGAAGGTCTGAAGGAGAACGTCATCGTCGGCCGTCTGATCCCGGCGGGCACGGGCGGCTCGCTCAACCGCCTGCGCGCGATTGCGGCCAAGCGCGACGACATGATCCTGAAGCAGCGGGCCGATGCGGCCGAGCGGTTGGCGCAGGAGAGCGGCTCGGACGAGGAGGCCTCGGGCGAGAAGATCAAGGCGGCGGAATAACACCGCCCCTCCGGCTGGGAGGATTTGAGCGCAACAAACGGGCTGCCCGCATGGCCGAAACGGCTAAAGTGCCTGCCGAAGCGAAATCGGGAGGTAAGGTCATGCGGGCAAGCTGCGATCCAGCGCGTTGGAACGCCGTTCTGACGCGGGATCGCGCCAGCGACGGCGCGTTTGTCTTCGCCGTTCGGACCACGGGCATCTATTGCGCGCCCGGCTGTCCGGCGCGGCGGCCCAAGCAAGAGCATGTCATCTTTTTCGAGACGGCAGCAGAGGCCGAAGCCGCAGGCTTTCGGCCGTGCCGCCGCTGCCGGCCCGACGCCGCGAGCGATGCGCAGGGCGACGCGGTCCAACACGCCTGCCGGCTGATCGCCGAGTGCGACGCGCCGCCGTCTCTCGCAGTGCTCGCCGAGGCCGCCGGGATGAGCCGCTTCCACTTTCAGCGCGTGTTCAAGCGCGAATTGGGGATGACGCCGAAGCAATATGCCGAAGCACTGCGGCAGGCGCGGGCCCGGGCGGCGTTGCCACTGGCCGAAACAGTGACCGCGGCGCTCTACGACGCCGGCTATGAAAGCGCGGCGCGCTTCTACGCGCGGGCCGGTCGTGCGCTGGGCATGTCGCCATCCGACTACAAGGCCGGCGGGCGTGGCCAGACGATCTGGTACGCGCTGGCCGACAGCGTGATGGGCCGCGTGCTGATCGCCGGGACAACGCGGGGCGTGTGTGCGATCTTCTTCGGCGATGCGGACGACGCATTGCAGGATGAGCTGCGCGCGCGGTTCCCGAACGCACGGCTCGTCGCTGCGGACGACGCGATGCGCGAGTGGGTCGCGCAGACCGTCGCATTCATTGACTTGCCGAAAGGGGCGTTCCGCCTGCCTCTGGATATCCAGGGCACCGCGTTCCAGCACAAGGTCTGGGATGCGCTGCGCGACATCCCCTTCGGCGAGACGGCGAGCTATGCGGACATTGCGCGAAGCATCGGCGCGCCCTCTGCCACGCGCGCGGTGGCGAACGCTTGCGGCGCCAATCCAGCGGCCGTCGCCGTGCCGTGCCACCGTGTGCTCCGCTCCGACGGCGGTCTCGGCGGCTACCGCTGGGGCATTGAGCGCAAGCGCCTGTTGCTCCAGCGGGAGCGCGGCTAGCCGCGCCGCTCCACCATCATCTTTTTCGTCTTGGCGATCGCCTTGGCCGGGTTCAGCCCCTTCGGGCAGGCCTGCACGCAGTTCATGATCGTGTGGCAGCGATACAGCCGGAAGGGGTCTTCAAGCTGGTCAAGCCGATGCCCCGTCGCCTCGTCACGGCTGTCGGCGATCCACCGATACGCCTGCAGCAGGATAGCCGGGCCGAGATAACGCTCGCTGTTCCACCAGTAGCTTGGGCACGACGCCGAGCAGCAGGCGCAAAGGATGCACTCGTAAAGACCGTCGAGTTCCTCGCGGTCTTCGCGGCTCTGACGCCACTCCTTTTCCGGCGTGGTTGAGGTCGTCTCCAGCCAAGGTTCGACCATGCGCAGCTGTGCGAAGAAATGCGTCAGGTCAGGCACAAGGTCTTTCACCACCTCCATATGCGGAAGCGGGTAAATCTTGACGCTGCTTTTGCTGTCCTCGCTGGCGCGCGTACAGGCGAGCGTGTTGACCCCGTCGATGTTCATCGAGCAGGAGCCGCAAATCCCCTCGCGGCAGGACCGGCGGAAGGTCAGCGTCGGGTCGACCTCGTTCTTGATCTTGATAAGCGCGTCAAGAACCATCGGCCCGCAGTTGTCCATGTCAACATAGAACGTGTCGACGCGCGGGTTTTCGCCGTCCTCGGGGTTCCAGCGGTAGACCTCGAACGGCTTGAAGTTGCCCTCCGCGCCTTTCTCCGGCTTGTTCCAGACCTTGCCTTTGCGGATCTTGGAGTTTTTCGGCAGCGCCAGTTCAACCATCTGGTTTTCCTTCTGAGCAGTACTTCTGCGGGGCCGGACCGTCGCCGGATCAGTACACGCGCGCTTTCGGTTCGATATAGGTGATGTCGTTTGTCAGCGTGTAGCTATGCACCGGGCGATAGTCGAGCCGCACTTTCAGCGAAGCGGGATCGCCCCAGGACAGCGTGTGCTTCATCCAATTGTCGTCGTCGCGCTCGGGGTAGTCCTCCCGGGCGTGGGCGCCGCGGCTTTCCTGGCGGTTGGCGGCGCTGTGAATGGTTACGGCCGATTGGGCGATGAGATTGTCGAATTCCAGCGTCTCGACCAGATCGGTGTTCCAGATCAGTGAGCGGTCGGTGACGTGGATGTCTTCCATGCCGGACCAGATCCTGGAGATGCGCTCGACGCCTTCGTCGAGAATTTCCTGCGTCCGGAACACCGCGCAGTTCTCCTGCATCGCCTTTTGCATGTCGGCGCGCAGCTGGGCGGTCGGCGTGCCGCCATCAGCGTAGCGGAACCGGTCGAGCCGGGCGATGGCCTTGTCGCCTGCGTCGCTGGGCAGCTCCCGGTGCGGCGTGTTCGGCTCGATGGTGTCGGCGCAGTGGTTGGCCGCTGCACGGCCGAACACGACCAGGTCGATCAGCGAATTGGAGCCCAGGCGGTTCGCGCCATGCACCGACGCGCAGGACGCTTCGCCGATCGCCATCAGGCCCGGCACCGGCGCATCCGGGTTGCCGCCGCGCGGACTGATGACCTCGCCGTGCACATTGGTCGGGATGCCGCCCATGTTGTAATGCACCGTCGGCAGCACCGGGATCGGCTCGCGGGTCAGGTCGACATTGGCGAACACCTTGGCGGCTTCGGTGATGCCCGGCAGCCGCTCTGCGATTACCTCCGGGTCCAGATGCTCCAGATGCAGATGGATGTGATCCCGGTTCGGACCGACCCCGCGGCCCTCGCGGATCTCGATGGTCATGGCGCGGGAGACCACGTCGCGTGATGCGAGGTCCTTTGCGCTCGGCGCATAGCGCTCCATGAATCGCTCGCCCTCCGAGTTGGTCAGATAGCCGCCTTCGCCGCGCGCGCCCTCGGTGATCAGGACGCCAGCATCGAAAATGCCGGTCGGGTGGAACTGCACGAACTCCATGT
>CAYYSM010000150.1:0-6287 GCA_964474225.1 uncultured Hyphomicrobiaceae bacterium | reverse complement strand
GGGGCTGCATCCCGACCAAGGCGCTGCTGCGCACGGCGGAAGTCTATCACCTGATGCAGCACGCCGATCAGTTCGGGCTCACCGCCAAGGATATTGGCTACGACACGGAAAAGGTGGTCAAGCGCTCGCGCAAAATTGCCGGAAAGCTGGCGGGCGGTGTCGGCTACCTGCTGAAGAAGAACAAGGTCACGGTCATCGACGGCGAAGCCACGCTGAAAGGCGGCGGCAAGATCGCCGTGGCGGCGAAGAACGGCGGGCCGAATGAAGTCACCGCCAAGCACATCGTCCTCGCCTCCGGCGCGCGGGCGCGCACGCTCCCCGGCCTGGAGCCGGACGGCAAGCTGATCTGGACCTACAAGGAAGCGATGTTGCCGGATCACATGCCGAAATCGGTGCTGGTGATCGGCTCCGGCGCGATCGGCATCGAGTTTGCGAGCTTCTATCACACGATGGGCGCGGACACGACGGTCGTTGAGATCATGGACCGCATCGTGCCGGCCGAAGACGAGGAAATCTCCGCGCTCGCCCGCAAGACCTTCGAGAAGCAGGGCATCACCATCCACACCGAGGCGAAGGTCGAAAAGCTCGATCCGGGCAAGAACAAGGTCAAGGCGACCATCCAGACCGCCGATGGCAAGAGCGAGGAGCAGAGCTTCGAGCGGGTCGTCCTAGCCATCGGCATCACGGGCAACGTCGAAGGCCTCGGGCTGGAAGACCTCGGCGTGAAGGTCGAAAAAGGCCACATCGTCGTCGACGAGTGGAGCCATACGGGCGTGGAGAACATCTACGCCATCGGCGATGTTACCGGCCCGCCCTGGCTCGCGCACAAGGCCAGCCATGAGGGCGTGATCTGCGTCGAGAAGATCGCCGGGGTCAATGATGTCCACCCGCTGGAAACCGAAAACATCCCGGCCTGCACCTACTGCAACCCGCAGATCGCCTCGGTCGGCATGACCGAAGCCGAAGCCAAGGCGGCCGGGCATGAAGTCAAGGTTGGCCGCTTCCCGTTTCAGGGCAACGGCAAGGCGCTGGCGCTCGGAGAGGATCAGGGCCTCATCAAGACCGTCTTCGATGCAGGCACCGGCGAACTCCTCGGCGCGCACATGATCGGCGCGGAGGTCACCGAGCTGATCCAGGGTTACGGCATCGCCAAGACGCTGGAGACGACCGAAGCCGAACTCATGCACACCGTGTTCCCGCATCCGACGCTGTCGGAGATGATGCACGAGTCGGTGCTCGACGCTTACGACCGGGTCATTCACATTTGATCGCGGGCGCTTCGCGGTCTAAAACCACGGGACTCCGCGCCCGGCAAATCCTGGGCGCGTGAACAGTGGAGGATCGCCCATGCTGCGCGCGCTCGCTGCCCTGCTGCTGGCCCTTGCCGTCCTTGCGCCTTCCGCGCAGGCGGAGGAGGACATCTGGCGGGCGGGCGCGTCCGTGACGGTGAACGCGCAGGGCGAAACGGATGTCTGGGCCGCGGGCGCATCTGTCACGGTGCGCGGAGAGGCGGCGCAGGATATCTGGGCGGCCGGGGCCATCGTGGACATCGACGCGCAGGCGGGCACGGACATCTGGGCCGCGGGCAGCCGCGTGACCATCGCCGGGCGCGTGGGCGAGGCGCTGAACGCCACTGGCGCGGAGGTTGACATCACCGCGCGGGTCAGCGGCGAGTCGCGGGTCGGCGGCGCGCGGGTGACATTCGCGCCAGAGGCCGTGCTCAACGGCCCGGTCCGCAGCGCGGGCGCGCTGGTCGATTTCCGCGCGCGCGGCGGCAATCATGTGAGCTTGTCGGGCGCAGAAGTCACCTTCAACGGCCAGACCACAGGCGACGTCATCATCCGCGGGCAGACCGTGCGCATCGGCGAGCAGGCCGAGATCGGCGGCAACCTGGAGATTTATTCCGATGAGCGGCCCGACATCGCCCAGCAGGCGCGCATCGGCGGCCGATTGGTCACGCTCGGGCTGGAGGATGCCGACTGGCCAGAGGGCGACGGCTTCCCTGCGATTCTCGCGGCCTTCATCGCGCCGGTCATCTTCGCCATCAGCGCCTTTATTCTCGGGCTCTTCGCGATCTGGCTGGCGCGCGGCGCGGTCGAGCAGACCATCGACACCTTCATGGAGCGACCGGGCGGCAGCCTTCTGCGCGGCATTCTCACGCTGCTGGCGGTGTTCATCGGGGCGGCAGTGCTGGTGGCGCTGTTCGTGGGCTTCCCGCTGGGGATCGCGGTCCTGTTCACAGTGCCGGTTCTCATCATTACCGGCTTGGCGAGCGCCGGCCTGAGCCTTGGCGAATGGATCGCCAACCGGGCGGGCGAGCCAATGAGCGCGGGCGGGCGCATCGGCCTTATGGCGCTGGGCGTCCTCATTCTCGTGCTGGTCGGGCTGATCCCCATTCTCGGCGCGATTCTGGTGCTGTTGGCGATCCTGATGGGCCTGGGCGCGGTCGTCATGACGGTGCTCGCGCGGCTGCAGCCCGAAGCCCCGCCGACGGGATATTGACCGGCGCGGCCGCCCGCCGCATCCCTTTACCGCTTGAAGCCGGACGCTTATTTCTGAAACAATCAGGCGTTGGGCGCGAGCAACACCCAAAAGGATCACATGGTCACCATTCTCGACACACGCGATCAGTCAGCCGCCAAGGAGCGCGCGGCGCTGCGCCATCCGGAAAAGCGCAACCGGCCCGACACGCCGATCAAGCGCAAACCGGAATGGATTCGCGTGAAGGCCCCGGTCTCCGAGGGCTATCACGAAACCCGCAGGATCATGCGCGGGCTGAAGCTGGCAACGGTGTGCGAGGAAGCCGGCTGCCCGAATATCGGCGAGTGCTGGGAGAAGAAGCACGCCACCATGATGATCATGGGCGAGGTCTGCACCCGCGCCTGCGCCTTCTGCAACGTCACGACCGGCCGGCCCGCGCCGCTCGACCCGGATGAGCCAGCGCATGTCGCCGAGGCCGTCGCCGCGCTCGGGCTGAACCACGTCGTCATCACATCGGTGGACCGCGATGATCTGGATGACGGCGGGGCCGGGCACTTCGCCGCCGTGATCCGGCGCATCCGCGAGTCCTCGCCGGGCACGACGATCGAGGTGCTGACGCCGGACTTCCTGCGCAAGGACGGCGCGCTGGAGCAGGTGATCGAGGCTCAGCCGGACGTCTTCAACCACAACCTGGAGACGGTGCCCTCGCTCTATCTCGAAATCCGGCCCGGCTCGCGCTATTTCCACTCGCTGCGGCTGTTGCAGCGCGCCAAAGAGCTGGACCCGGAGATGTTCACCAAGTCCGGCCTGATGGTCGGGCTGGGCGAAAAGCGCAACGAGCTTCTCCAGGTCATGGACGACCTGCGCAGCGCCGATGTCGATTTCCTGACCGTCGGCCAGTACCTCCAGCCCACGCGCAAGCACGCGGCCGTCGACCGCTTCGTTCCGCCGGATGAGTTCGCCGCGCTGGAGCGCACCGCCTACGCCAAGGGCTTCCTGATGGTCTCGGCCAGCCCGCTGACCCGCTCGTCCTACCATGCCGGCGAGGATTTCGAGCGCCTGCGCGCGGCGCGTCTGGCCGCCAACGCCGGAGCGCAGCCGGCATGACGCATTTCCGCACGACCCGCCGCGTTGCGCATTCGGCGGACAACATGTTCGCGCTTGTCGCGGATGTCGAGCGGTATCCCGAGTTCGTTCCGCTGTGCGAGCGTCTGATCCTGAAGGAGCGTGAGCCGCACGCGGAGGGCGACATGCTGATCGCGGAGATGACGGTTGCGTATCGTTTCCTGCGCGAATCGTTCGTCACGCGCGTGACGCTCCGGCCGGAGCAGCGGCATATCCTCGTCGAGTATGTTGACGGGCCGTTCCGGTATCTGGAAAACCGCTGGACCTTCACGCGCGTCGGCGAGCATAGCTGCGAAATCGGCTTCGACCTCGCCTATGAGTTCCGCTCGCGGGCGCTGCAAATGCTGATGGGGCAGGTGTTCGACCGGGCCTTCCGGAAGTTCGTCACCGCCTTCGAGGCGCGCGCGGACCAGATTTACGGCAAGGCCGACCGGCGCGTCCGCACCGAAAACGTCTAGACCGCGTTCCGATCAGTTAGGGCGGCGTCATGCCCGTGCTTGACACGGGCATCCATGAGACATCGCTCACTGGGTTGCCGGGTCGAGCCCGGCAACGACGAAGGGCAGCCCTCGCGCTGGTGGCTCACACTCAGGATCGTTGTGCGAGCTGCATAAGCAGATCGAGCGCCCGCGCGACGGTGCGCTCGCGCACGACGTTGCGCCCGACATCGCCGAATTCGCAGCGTTCGACCGAAATCTCCGGCCCGTCGCCGGCCTTCCGACCGCTGCCGATGAACACCAGCCCTACCGGCTTCTCCGCCGAACCGCCGCCCGGCCCGGCGACGCCCGTGATGCTCACCGCCAGATCGACCGGCGCGCGTGCCAGCACCCCTTCGGCCATCGCTCGCGCGACCGGCTCGGACACCGCGCCATGCGCGGCCAGCAGGTCGGCATCGACGCCGAGCATCTTTATCTTTGCGTCGTTGGCGTAGGTCACGAAGCCGCGCTCGAACACGCTCGACGAACCCGGGACCGCCGTGATGCAGGCCGACAGCAGTCCGCCGGTGCAGGATTCCGCCGTGCCGATCATCAGCCCGCGTTCCTTGCACAGCTCGATCAGCCCTCGCGCCTGTTCGGTCAGCTGGCCGTCTAGCATGTCTAGTCTCCGATTGCCGGCACGGCCACGCTCGCTGTGGCCATCGCTGCGATGCCTTCCCTGCGTCCGGTAAAGCCGAGCTTCTCGCTTGTTGTCGCCTTCACGCTGATCCGCGCAACGGGCAGCGCCAGGATTTCGGCGATCGCCGCGCGCATGGCATCGCGGTGCGGGCCGATCTTCGGTTCCTCGCAGATCAGCGTGACATCCGCATTGATAATGCGCCCGCGGCGGCGCGCGACCTCCTCGGCCGCGTGTTCCAGAAAGATGTGCGAGGCTGCCCCCCGCCACTGCGGATCGGAGGGCGGGAAGTGCGATCCAATGTCGCCCGCGCCGACCGCGCCGAGGATCGCGTCGGTGAGCGCGTGCAGACCCACATCGGCGTCCGAATGCCCGGCCAGGGCCCGCTCATGCGCGATTGGCACGCCGCACAGCCAGACCGTGTCGCCCGGCCCGAAAGCGTGCACGTCGAACCCGCTGCCCACCCGCGTCTCGGTCGCTTGCGCGATCAGGCTTTCGGCCAAGGCCATATCCTCCGGGCTGGTGATCTTGAGATTGCGCTCCGACCCCATTGCCAGGCCGACGCGCATCCCGGCCCATTCTGCGATGCTGGCGTCGTCGGTAAAGGTCGCATCCGTCCTCGCAGCGGCCTCGTGCGCATCGCGAATCGCGTCATAGGCGAAGCCTTGCGGCGTTTGCGCGCGCCAGAGGCCTGCGCGTTCCACCGTGCCTTCGATCATTTCATTGTGGCCGCGCTTGAGCGTGTCAGCAACCGGCGCCGCGGCAATGCTCGCGCCGTGCGCGCGCACGCCGTCGATGACGCGCGATACCACCGACGGCGGCGTGAGCGGGCGCGCGGCGTCGTGGATCAGAACAATCTGCGGCGCAGCGTCGGCCAGCGCACGCAGGCCGTTCAGCACCGAGTTCTGCCGCTCCGCGCCGCCGGGCACCTGCGGCAACAGCTTGGCCCGGTCGGGCAGGGCGCTTGCAGCCGCCTCGTACAAGTCGCGATGCTCCTCCGCGATCACGGCCAGCACGCGATCCACTCGAGGATGTTCGCAGAACAGCCGCAAGGTGCGCGTCAGCACCATCTGCCCACCAAGGCGCGCATACTGCTTCGGTGGTGCGCCCGGTGTGGCGGCGCGCGTCCCGCGTCCGGCTGCGACAATTAACGCGACGGTGGTCAATTTGCGCTCACCCGTGGTCTGAAGAGCCGCAATCTACGGGCGCTCCAGGCGATTGCCAACGGATTTGTCAGCGCGGTAAATCCGATAAGGGTGGGGCCAGAACATTTGTTCTCACAAGTTGCCTATTGAATAAGCGGGCCACTAATGTGCATAATTTGGCAGCACAGACAGGAGTAAACAGTGGAGACGACGATCCAGATCGGCAATTTGCGGTTGCGGAACAACGTGCTGCTCGCGCCGATGTCCGGCATCACGGACTGGCCGTTCCGCGTCATGGCGCAAGACTATGGCGCGGGGCTGGTCGTCTCGGAAATGGTGCAGGCGCAGTACCTGGCCGATCAGAAGCCGGACGTGCTGCTGCGGGCCGAGGGCAAGGGCATTTCGCCGTTTGCCGTGCAGCTC
>CAYYSM010000149.1:0-6297 GCA_964474225.1 uncultured Hyphomicrobiaceae bacterium | reverse complement strand
GCGCGCTCGCCGCCCGCTACGAGACGCCCGACTGGAACCCCTATGCCGGGCAGGACGCGGGCGCGCGCGTCTACGGCCCGAAGCCGGGCAGCTACGGCCTTGGCATGGGCGCGGCGGTTGAGGATTATTCGCCCGAAGGCCGCCGCGCCGCTGGCGAGGCGTGGCTTGCGGCCAGCGCCTGGGCGCTCGACGGCGACAGCGCGACGCGCGACGACGCTGGCATCGCCGATCGCGTTGCCAATGCCGACAGCTTCGTCCACACGCAGGACCTGCCCGAAACCGACCTGCTGCTGGCCGCCGACTACGCCACGCATGAAGCCGGCTTCGCCGCCGCGCAAGGAGTCACGGGCGGCAACGCCGCGCTCTATCACATTGACAACGCCGACCCGGCCAACCCGCGCGCCCGCACGCAGTCCGAGGAGATCGCCCGCGTGGTCCGCGCCCGCGCCGCGAACCCGGAGTGGATCGCGGGCATGAAACGCCACGGCTTTCGCGGCGCGGCGGAAATCGCGGCGACGCTGGAGCATATGGCCGCCTTCGCGCATCTGTCCGGGCAGGTCGGCGCGCACCTGTTCGATACGTTCTTTGACGCCACGCTGGGCGATGAGGACGTGACGGCCTTCATGGACGAGGCGAACCCGCAGGCGCTGGAGGCGATGCGCGCGCGCTTTGCCGCCCTGCGCGAGGCCGGGCTGTGGCAGACGCGGCGCAATTCGATCCTCGCGGCGTTGGAGGATTGCGCATGACGGTGATGATCAAGGGATGGTGCCCGAGCGCCTATCGCCCGATGATGTCCGGGGACGGGCTGATCGTGCGGGTGCGCCCCCATGCCGGCCGGCTGGATCGCGCGCAGGTGATGGGGCTGTGCGAGGCAGCGGCGCAATATGGCAACGGGATCATCGACCTGACGAACCGCGCGAACCTGCAAATTCGCGGCGTGGCGGAAGAGGATCATGCGGTGCTGGTGGAGGCGCTTTCCGTTTTCGGGTTGCTGGACGCTGATCCGGAGCGGGAGGCGCGGCGCAATATCATCGTCGCGCCGGACTGGCGCGCGGGCGATGCGACGGCGCGGCTGGCGGAAAAGCTGGCGCAGCGGCTGGGCGAACTGCCGCCGCTGCCGGGCAAGTTCGGGTTCGCCGTGGATGCGGGCGCTGGGCCGGTGCTGGCCGATGCACCGGCGGACATCCGCATCGAGCGCGGCGCGGGCGGCGGGCTGATCGTCCGCGCGGACGGCGCGGCGCAGGGCTGCCACGTGGCCGAAAGCGAGGCGATCGACGCGGTGATCGCGCTGGCGCACTGGTTCGCGGCGCGCGGTGAAGAGCGACGGATGGCGCGGCTATTGCGCGCGGTCCCGCTGCCCGAAGCCTGGCAGGGTGAGCCGCCCGCCCCGGCGCGCGCGCGGCCCAAACCGGGCGATGACATCGACGGGCCGGTCCTGGGCGCGCCGTTCGGCCAGCTTCGCGCCGACGCCTTGGCGGACCTGATGCTGGCGAGCCGCGCGACGGCGCTGCGCGCGACGCCGTGGCGGCTGTTCGCGCTGGAAGGCGCCCGGGCGCTGCCCGCGCATCCGTTCATCGATGGCCCGGACGATCCGCTTCTGCGCGTGGATGCCTGCCCCGGCGCACCAGCCTGCCCGGCGGCGACGGTCGAGACCCGGGCGCTCGCCCGCGCGCTGGCCGGCAAGGTGGACGGCGACCTGCACGTCTCAGGCTGCGAAAAGGGCTGTGCGCGCCCGCGCGCGGCGGATGTCACGCTGGTCGGCCGCGACGGCGGCTTCGATGTCGTGCACGGCGGCAAGCCGGGCGACACGCCAACGCGGCGCGGCCTGACGTCCGACGCGCTCGCCAACGGCGCGGAGCTGCCGTGATGCCCCACGTCTACGAGACAGACGGGGCGGCGATCTACCGCCAGTCCTTCGCCACCATCCGCGCGGAGGCCGAGTTGGCGCGCTTCGACTCGCTGGAGGAGCCGGTCGCGGTGCGCATGATTCACGCTGCCGGTCTCGTCGAGCTGGCGCGCGACATCCACTTCTCGCCCGGCTTCGTGGAGACGGCGCGCGCGGCGCTGGAGCAGGGTGCGCCGATCCTGTGCGACACGCGGATGGTCAGCGAAGGCATCACGCGCAAGCGGCTGCCGGCAGAGAATGCGGTGATCTGCACGCTGGGCGATGAGCGCGTGCCGGGGCTGGCGGCGGAGTTGAACACCACGCGCTCGGCGGCGGCGCTGGAGCTTTGGCGGCCGCGGCTGAAAGGCGCGCTGGTGGCGATCGGGAATGCGCCGACCGCGCTGTTCCACCTGCTCAACATGCTGGAAGACCCGGCCTGCCCGCGCCCGGCGGCGATCATCGGCTGTCCGGTGGGCTTCGTCGGCGCGGTGGAATCGAAGGATGCGCTGTGGACCGATCGGCCCGCGCCCTGCTGCATCGTGCGCGGGCGGCTGGGCGGCAGCGCGATCACCGTCGCGGCGGTCAACGCCATTGCGAGTACGGCGGAATGACGCTGGGCACGATCTACGGCGTCGGGCTGGGGCCTGGCGATCCTGATCTGATGAGCGTGAAGGCCGACCGGCTGATCCGCGCGGCGCGGCATGTCGCCTATTTCCGCAAGGCGGGGCGGGCCGGCTACGCGCGGCGCATCGTCGAGGGGCTGCTGCACGCCGACGCGCGGGAGCACCCCATGGAGTACCCGGTCACGACCGAAATCTCCTTCCGCGATCCCGCCTACAACGAGATGCTTGGGGCGTTCTATGCCGAGTGCAAAAGGCATCTGCGCGGCTTGGCCGAGGCCGGCGAGGATGTTGTGGTGCTGTGCGAGGGGGACCCGTTCTTCTACGGCTCCTTCATGCATCTGTATGAGCGGCTGAAGGATGATGTGCCGGTCGAGGTCGTGCCGGGAATCACTGGCATGTCGGGCGCATGGACGGCGACCGGCATCCCCGTGACCTGGGGCGATGACGTGCTCGTGGTCCTGACCGGCACGCTGCCGGAGGACGAACTGACCCGGCGCATGGCCGATGCGGATGCGCTCGTCGTGATGAAGCTCGGGCGCAACCTCGACAAGGTGCGCCGCGCGCTGGCCGCGACCGGCCGACTGGAGGCGGCCTGGCTGATCGAATACGCGACCATGCCCAACCAGACAGTGCGCCGGCTGATTGAAGCGCCGAGCAAGCCCGCGCCTTACTTCTCGATGATCGTCGTGCACGGGCAGGGGCGGCGGCCATGACCGGGTGGCTGGCGATCGCCGGACTGGGGCCAGGCGCGGATGATCTGGTCACGCCTGAAGTGGCGCAGGCGCTGGACGCGGCGAGCGATGTAGTCGGGTATGCGCCCTATGTCGCGCGGGTGCCGGAGCGGGCCGGGCAGGCGCGGCACACAAGTGATAACCGCGTCGAGCTGGACCGCGCGCGGGAGGGCTTGTGCATGGCCGCCGAGGGCCGGCGCGTGGTGATCGTGTCGTCTGGCGATCCCGGCGTGTTCGGCATGGCCGCGGCGGTGTTCGAGGCGCTGGAGGCGGAGCCGGACTGGCGCGAGTTGGACATCCGCGTGCTGCCCGGCGTGACAGCGATGCTCGCGGCGGCCGCGCGGGCGGGCGCGCCCGTCGGCCACGACTTCTGCGCCATCAACCTCTCGGATAATCTGAAACCCTGGGCGCTGATCGAGAAGCGGCTGCGGCTGGCAGCGGAGGCTGATTTCGCGATGGCGCTCTACAATCCACGCTCGAAGGCGCGGCCGGAGGGGTTCGCGCGTGCGCTTGCTGTGCTGGGTGAGGCGTGCGCGCCGGAGCGGCCCATCATCTTCGCCCGCGCGGTCAGCACGCCGGACGAGCAGATCGAGGTGGTGCGCCTGCAGGATGCCGCGCCGGAGATGGCGGACATGCGCACGGTCGTGATCGTCGGTTCCAGCCGCACCCGGATCATCGAGGGCGCGGGCCGGCCGTTCGTCTACACGCCCAGATCGGTGCCGGCATGATCCAGCCAGTCGAGAACAGCCTCGGGCGTCGCCACCTCCCGCCGCTCGGGCAAGGACGGGCGCGCGATCATGATGACAGGCAGGCCCAGCGCCCGCGCCGCGTCGAGCTTCGCGCGCGCGCCGCTGCCCCCGGCGTTCTTGGCCACGACCAGCTCGATGCCGTGTTCGCGCAACAGCGCTGTATCGCCCTCCACGGTGAACGGACCGCGCGAAACGACGATCGAATGGCGCGGCAGGGGCGGCGGGGTCTCGGGCGGGTCGACGAGGCGAAGCAAGTAGGCGTGCTGCGGCTGCGCAGCGAATTCGGCGAGATGCATCCGCCCGATCGCCAGCATCACGCGGCGCGGCGGCCCGTCCAGCGCGGCGACGGCGGCGGCGATGTCCGGCACCTCGCGCCAGTCATCGCCGGGGCCGGGCGTCCAGGCCGGGCGCGTCAGCGCCACGAGCGGCACGCCGGTCCGCGCGCAGGCGTCGACGGCGTTGCGGCTCATTTGCGCGGCGAAGGGGTGCGTGGCATCGACCACGTGCGTGATGGCGTTCGCGCGCAGATATTCCGCCAGCCCGGCCGCGCCGCCGAAGCCTCCAACCCGGCGCGGGATGGGCAGTTCGCGCGGGCGCTCCACCCGGCCGGCATAGGAGATCACCGCGTCGATCCCGCGCGCGGCCACGGCGCGGGCAAGCGCGCTGGCCTCGCTGGTGCCGCCGAGGATCAGGAGTTTGACGCGCATGGCTGAGGCTCCGTGGCTCACCATCATCGGGATCGGCGAGGATGGACCGGATGGGCTGCCGCCGGCAAGCCTGACCGCGCTGGAGGCCGCCGAGATTGTCATGGGGCCGAAGCGGCATCTCGGGTTGCTGCCGGCGCTGCGCGCGGAGGTGGTAGAGTGGCCCGTGCCGTTTGCGGAAGGCGTGCCACTGTTGACGCGCTATCGCGGGCGGCGCGTGGCTGTGCTGGCCTCGGGTGATCCGTTCTGGTACGGCGCGGGATCGGTGCTGGCGCGGCATCTGGAGCCGGGCGAGTGGTGCGCGCTGCCCGCGCCGTCGACCGCGTCCTTCGCCGCTGCCCGGCTGGGCTGGCCGCTGGAGCGGGTGACGTGCGTGGGGCTGCACGCCGCGCCGCTGACGCGCCTGCGCCCGCATCTTGCGCTCGGCGCGCGGCTGATCGTGCTGCTGCGTAACGGCGAGGCGGTGGGCGCGCTGGCCGAATGGCTGACGGCGCAGGGCTTCGGCGCGAGCACGCTCTGGGTGATGGAGGCACTGGGCGGGCCGCGCGAGCGCATCCGGCAGGTGCGGGCGGATCAGATGGCGCTGGCGGACATCGCGCATCCGGTTTGCGTGGCGCTGGAGGTCGCCGGAGAGGGCGCGGGCGTCTCGTCGGTTCCGGGACGCCCCGACGATCTGTTCGACCATGACGGGCAGATCACCAAAGCGCCGGTACGCGCGCTCACGCTTGCCGCGCTGGCCCCGCACGCGGGCGAGGATCTGTGGGATATCGGCGCGGGGTCGGGCGCGATCAGCATCGAATGGCTGCTGGCGCATCCGCAGACCACGGCGACGGCGATCGAAGCGGTGCCGGAGCGGGCGGCGCGCGCGCGGGCGAATGCCGAGCGGCTTGGCGTGGACCGGCTGGAGGTCATCGAGGGGACCGCGCCGGAGGCGCTGGACGGGTTGGCGGCACCTGATGCGGTGTTCATCGGCGGCGGGCTCTCGGAGGCGCTGCTGGCGGATTTGTGGGCGCGGCTGCCGAACGGAACGCGCGTTGTGGCCAATGCGGTGACGCTGGAATCCGAGGCGCTTTTGGCGCGATGGCACGCGGCGCAGGGCGGCCGGCTGACGCGGTTCGACATCTCGGAGGCCGCGCCGCTGGGCAGCAAGCGCGGCTGGCGCGCGGCCTACCCGATTGTGCAATGGAGCGTGACGCGATGATCGTGGCGGGTTTCGGCTTTCGCGCGGCGGCGACGGCGGACAGTTTGCGCGATGCGCTGGCGCGCGCGGCGGACGAGCGCCGCGTGACGGCATTTGCCGCGCCTGCGGATAAGGCGCAGGCGGCCTGCCTGAACGAGCTGGCAGGAGAGATGGGCATCGCCGTCCACGCTATCGCGTCCGATGATCTGAGCCGCCAACAAACGCTCACCGACGCGCCGCGAGTGCGCGCCAAGCGGGGCACCGGCAGCGTCGCCGAAGCCGCCGCGCTCGCCGCCGCCGGGCGGGGCGCGCAACTGCTGGCCCCACGCAGCATCTCCGCCGACCGTCTGGCGACCTGCGCCATCGCGATGGGAGAGGGCGCATGACCGTGCATTTCATCGGCGCCGGGCCGGGCGCGCCGGACC
>CAYYSM010000148.1:0-6298 GCA_964474225.1 uncultured Hyphomicrobiaceae bacterium | reverse complement strand
AGAATGCCCGGCAGCCACGCGCCAAGCTCGGGCAGCGCGCCGCGCGAACCGGCTAGCGCGTAGACGATCGCAGCGACGCCGATGAGCGTCATCACGAGGCCGATGGCACGGCGGCTGGCCTCCAGCACAGTGATGGTCGCGATGATGCCCATGAGGAGGTCGGTTTCGGTCCAGAAACCGGCGCGCATCACGATCTCGTTGATATTCCACGAAATGTAGCCGCCGCTCAGCGCGCCCGCCGCGATCAGCCCCCCGTCGACCAGCCAGCCAATGACGCCCCGGCTGCGGCCCTGGCCCCAAATCGGATACAGCAGGAAGACCAGGACGAGGATAAAGCCCAGATGGATCGGACGCTGGTAGAACAGCCCGAGCGGCTCGACGCCCGCCGCGTAAAGCTGGAACAGCGAGAGTGCGATGCCCACAGCGGCGATGAGCAGCATCACCACGCGCGGCTGGTCACTGCCGGGAAAGCGGATTTCAGCCGGCGGCGTCGAGGTTGGGGTATCGGTCAAGGCAGGCTCCTTCGCCTGAGGCAGCGTCCGATGCAAGCGTTAGAGCATGAACCGTCTGGCACGCGCCGGGTCAAGGCTCCTTTCGGCGGAAGGCTGCCCATCGGCCCACGCCGCCAACGCACGCACAATCCTCAGCGGTCTTGTTGAAGCCGGATGATGACGCGCTCCCGCGCCGCCATGGCTGACAGCCGGTGTATCTCGCCGCCGATTTCCAGGCGGTGGCCCACACGCGGCGAGCCGATGCGCAGCGCCAGCGCATTGCCCGGAATGGGCTCGTTGATCCCCTCGATCCAGTAGCCGCCGCCTGGCGCGGATACGAGACGTCCGCCGCGGCCTTCGACCGTACCGAGACCGGCCGCGAAGTCGTGCAGGAATGATCGCACGAGGATCATGCGCCCACCGTCGTTGGTGAAGCAGTCCGCGACCTTGCCGCCGGTGACGGAATGACGCCAGCGCAAGCACCAGTCCGTGCCGGCGGGCGCTGGCGTCTCGATCAGCATGTTGCCGTCCGGATACTCGACGCGAAGGATGGTTTCAGCCGTCGCGGCGCTTGCGCCAACGCCCCATAGAAGAAGGGCGGCTGTCAGCAGCCGCCCCGTCGCTCTCAGGTTAGGGACGAAGCGCATCCCGGATGTCAGCGCCCGTTTCCTCATAGTAGCGCAGTGCGCCCGGGTGCATCGGGATCGGCGTCGCGCCCAGCGAGAACTCCACCGTGGTGTCGTTCGCCGCCGGATGCACGGCGATCAGCTCATCCACGTTCTCGAACATGTTCATGGTGATCTGGTAGGCGAGTTCCTCGTCCATCGCCGCGTTCACCACCAGCACGTTCGGCACCGCGATCGTCGGGACCGGCTGCTCGACGCCCTCGTAGATGCCCTCGCGCAGGGTGTAGGGCGAGAACACCGGCTCAACCTCCATCGCGTTGGCGACTTCTTCCTCGCTCAGCGGGATCAGCTTGATGTCGCGCGTGGCGGCGAGGTTCATGATCGAGCTGGTGGGCGGGCCAACGCTCCAGAAGCCGGCGTCGATGTCACCGTCGCGCAGCGCATCGGCCGTCTCGTTGAAGTTGAGGCGCTGCTCCTCGATGTCGTCGTAGGTGATGCCGTTCGCTTCGAGGATGCGGCGGGCGTTGACTTCCGTGCCGGAACCCGGCGCGCCCACGGACACGCGCTTGCCTTCCAGATCGCTGAGGCTTTCGACGCCGCTGCCTTCAATGGTCACGATCTGGATCGCGTTCGGGTAAATGGAGGCAAGCGCACGGGCGTCAACCGCGCGTCCGTCGAACGCGCCGGTGCCCTCATAGGCGGCAACCACCGTGTCCGCTAGCGCAATCGCCAGATCGGCGTCCTGGCGCGAGATCAGCGCCATGTTCTCGACCGAGGCCCCGGTCACTTCGGCCGTGGCGGACGCGCCATCGATGTGCTTGCCGATCAGCTCGGCGAGGCCGCCGCCGTATGGATAATAGGTGCCGCCAGTGCCGCCCGTGGCGATCGACAGATCCTGCGCCTTCGCCGGCACGGCCATGGCCAGCGCGACGACAGCAGCCGTGAATAATCCTTTCATCGAGCGAAGTCCTCCCGTTTTTGCTTGCGTCTAAGGCTTTGCGGCGACCCAAACAGCATGTCCTGCGCAGACATGCCCTCCCCGCGCCGCGGCCGGCCGCGATCCTAGCGCCGCACCCGCGCCATGACAACGCATTGTGAACGAAATTCCCAAGCGCGGCGCTCAGACTATAGTTCCAGTTGCGCCCAGACCGGCACGTGATCTGATGGCTTCTGCCAACTGCGCGGAGCCTTGTCGATGTCACACGCCTCAAGCCGGTCGGCCGCCTGCGGCGATAGCAGCAGGTGGTCGATGCGGATGCCGTGATTCTTCGGCCAGGCGTTGCTCTGATAGTCCCAGAACGTATAGCGGTGCGGCTCGTCGCTGCTCGCGCGCCAGGCGTCGGTGAAGCCGAGATGAAGGATCGCGCGGAAAGCCTGCCGCGTTTCGGGCAGGAACAGCGCATCGTCGCGCCAGGCGTCAGGGTCGTGCACGTCCTCCTCGGCGGGGATAACGTTGTAGTCGCCCGCAAGGACCAGCGGCTCCTCATAGCCCAGCAGCGCCTCGGCATGCGCCTTCAGCCGCGCCATCCAGTCCAGCTTATAATCGTATTTGGGCCCGGGCGCCGGATTGCCGTTGGGCAGATAGATCGAGGCGACGCGCACCACCCCGCCATCGACCGAAATGACGGCTTCCAGATAGCGCGCCTGATCGTCCCCGTCATCGCCAGGCAGGCCGGGCGTCACATCTTCCATCGGGAATTTCGAGAGGATCGCCACGCCGTTATAGGTCTTCTGGCCATGCACGGCGATGTTGTAGCCCAGGTCCTCGAAAGCCGCGTGCGGGAACGCATCGTCCGTACATTTCAGCTCTTGCAGACAGGCGACATCGGGTGCGGCCTCGCGCAGCCAGCGCAGGACATTGTCGCGCCGGACCTTGATCGAGTTGACGTTCCAGGTGGCGATTTTCATGACGAAACGGCGACGCTCTCCACAGGCGCAAGGGCGTGGCGGACCACCCCTGCGCGCGCCACACTAGACCCGGCGCGAGCGCCGCGCTAGAGGTGGGATGACTTAGCCACAGGCGTGTGGATGCGGCCTAGATCGTGAAGGATGTGCCGCAGCCGCAGGAAGAGGTGGCGTTCGGATTTTGCACGGTGAAATGCGCGCCGATGAGGTCGTCGACGAAGTCGATCTCGGAGCCACCGAGAAATTGCAGGGAGATCGGATCGATCACGACCGTCGCGCCGTCGCGCTCGATGACCAGATCGTCCGGCTCGGCCTCGGCCACGAGATTGAAACCGTACTGAAAGCCGGAACAGCCGCCGCCATCGACGCTAACCCGGAGGATGGGCGTTTCAGGCTCCGACGCGACGATCTTCGCAATGCGCTTTGCGGCGCGCGCCGACAGGCCCACAGAATTGGTTTCGGTCTGTTCAAGCGTTGTCATGGGGTTCAAGTCGCGTTCATGTTGCCTCTATCACGCTAAAAATGGACGGGGGGCCAGAGCATGTCAATAACGCCCGGGCGAGCAGGGACTGGTCCCCAAGCGCAACGCGCGCCGAGGGAAAGGTAATCCGCGATGCCGATGGTTGATTACGCCGAAAGCAACGCGCCGCCGCTGGCCTATCCGCATGAGCTGGCGCCCTACGCCACCGACGCCACAAGTTCGCGCGGACGTTTCCACCCGGAACCGCCCAGCGCCGTGCGCACCGCGTTCCAGCGCGACCGCGACCGGATCATCCACTGCGCCGCTTTCCGCCGGCTGACCTACAAGACGCAGGTGTTCGTCTATCACGAGGGCGATCATTTCCGCACGCGCCTGACCCACAGCCTGGAGGTCGCGCAGATCGCGCGGACGCTGGCGCGCGCGCTCAAGCTGGACGAAGACCTCGCCGAAACCATCGCGCTGGCGCATGATCTGGGGCACACGCCTTTCGGCCACGCGGGCGAGGACGCGCTGAACGCGGCGATGGCCGAATTCGGCGGCTTCGACCACAACGCCCAGAGCCTGCGCATCGTCACCAAGCTGGAAAGCCGCTATGCCGAGTTCGACGGGCTGAACCTGACCTGGGAGACGCTTGAAGGGCTGGTGAAGCACAACGGCCCGCTGTTGCCGCCCGGCGAGGCGGACGTGACGAAGGCGGACCTGCCCCACGCCATCACCGTTTACTGCGCGCTGCACGATCTGGAGCTGGAGAGCTACGCCGGGGCCGAGGCCCAGCTTGCCGCGTTGGCCGACGACATCGCCTACAACAATCACGACATCGACGATGGGCTGCGCGCGGGGCTGCTTGAGCTGGACCAGGTCGCCGAGGTGCCGCTGGTCGGCCGGCTGATCCATGCCGTCCGGCAGGATTATCCCGATATTGGCCGGGACCGGCTGATCTATGAGGTCAACCGCCGGCTGATCACGGAGATGATCTTCGACCTCATGGACCAGACACGCAGCCGCCTCGCGGATCTCGCGCCGCACAGCGCCGAGGACATTCGCCGCGCGCCCGCGCCGGTCGCCAGCTTTTCCGACCAGATGCTCTCCGAGATCGCGGAGCTGCGCCGCTTCCTGTTCGCCGAGCTTTACTGCCACCCGCGCATTGCGGACACAATGGCGCGCGCGAAGACGGTGCTCAGAGACCTCTTCCAGCACTATATGGCGAGGCCGGGGGACCTGGAGCCAGGCTGGCGCGAACAGGCCGTGGACGCCGCGCCAAAGGATCGCGCCCGATGCGTGTGCGATTTCATCGCGGGCATGACCGACCGCTTCGCGCTCCACATCCACGGGCGCCTGTTTGACGGGCGTACGGAATTGCGATAACCGAAGCCGCGAGCGGGGCTGAGACAGGGCGAAGCGGGCGTCACGAACCAGTGCGTGTCTTGATCAGGCTTGATGCGGCAACTGCGGCTCCGCGACGCGCGAAGCCGGGCAAAATCGTGATCTTATGAACATTTTCAGCCATTTCGAGACGCGTGTGGCGGAAGCGGCAAAGGCGCTCGAAGCCGAAGGCATGCTGCCCGCTGGCGCGAATATCGGCGCGGTTTCGGTGGAGCCGCCGCGCGACCCGGCGCATGGCGACCTGGCCACCAATGCCGCGCTGGTGCTGGCCAAGCCGGCGGGGCTAAAGCCGCGCGACCTGGCCGAGGCGTTCAAGGCGAAGCTAGAGACCGGCGAGGGCGTCAAATCGATCGAAATCGCCGGGCCGGGTTTCATCAATATCCGGCTAGAGGACGGCTTCTGGGCCGGGCTGGTGCGCGCGGTGCTGGAGGCCGGCGAAGGCTACGCCCGCAGCGACATCGGCGCGGGCACCAAGGTCAACGTCGAATATGTCTCCGCCAACCCGACCGGGCCGATGCATGTCGGTCATTCGCGCTCGGCCGTGTTCGGGGATGCGCTCGCCAGCCTGCTCGAATTCACCGGCTTCGACGTCACGCGCGAATACTACATCAACGACGCCGGCGCGCAGGTCGAGGTGCTGGCACGCTCGGCCTATCTGCGCTACCGCGAGGCGCTGGGCGAGGACATCGGCGAGATCCCCGAAGGCTTCTACCCTGGCGATTACCTCGTGCCGGTGGGCAAGGCGCTGGCCGCGGACCACGGCGACGCGCTTCTAAAGGCCGATGAGTCCGAATGGCTGCCGATCGTGCGCGAAAAGGCGGTCGCCATGATGATGGACATGATCCGCGAGGACCTCGCCGCGCTCGGCATCCATCATGACGTGTTCTTTTCCGAAAAATCGCTCACCGAGGACGACGACAAGGTCGCCCAGACCATCAAGGACCTCGAAGCGCAGGGTTACGTTTATCGCGGCCGGCTGGCTCCGCCGAAAGGCAAGCTGCCGGAAGACTGGGAGGACCGCGAGCAGCTTCTGTTCAAGGCCACCGACTTCGGCGACGACACCGACCGCCCGCTGGTGAAGGCCGACAGCAGCTATACCTATTTCGCCGGCGACATGGCCTATCACCGCGACAAGTTCGCGCGCGGCTTCAAGCAGATGATCAACGTGCTCGGCGCGGATCATGCGGGCTATGTCAAGCGGATGCAGGCCGCCGTGAAGGCGCTTACCGGCGGGCAGGGCGAGCTGGACGTAAAGATCTGCCAGCTCGTGAAGCTGTTTCGCGGCGGCGAGCCGGTGAAGATGTCGAAGCGCGCGGGCACCTTCGTCACGCTGCGCGACGTGGTCGACGAGGTCGGCCAGGATGTCACCCGTTTCGTGATGCTCACCCGCAAGAACGACGCGCCCCTGGACT
>CAYYSM010000147.1:0-6348 GCA_964474225.1 uncultured Hyphomicrobiaceae bacterium | reverse complement strand
CTCGCCCGGGCGCTGGCCGCCGAGCCGCGCCTGCTCATTCTGGACGAGCCGATGGCGGGAATGAACCAGGAAGAAAAGGAGTACATGGTCCGTTTCATTCTCGATGCGTGCGAAGCTCTCAACCTCTCGGTTCTCTTGATCGAGCACCACCTCGATGTGGTCACGGCGATCTGCCGGCGGGTCGCGGTGCTGAATCACGGCGTGAAAATCGCCGAGGACGCCGCAGCTGACGCGATGCGCGATCCCGAGGTGGTGGCCGCGTACATTGGACAGGTCGAGCATGATGGCTGAGGCCGAAGTCGCGACGGCGCACAGAGAAACAGCCGCCCGTCACCTCGACTGGGGCCGGGATGACCACCTGCTGACGCATCTGGCAGCGAACGCGCGCGATCACGGCGACCAAGTGGCCATGCGCGAGCGCGACCATGGCATCTGGCAGGAATATACCTGGACCGAGTATCTGGACTCGGTGCTGGCTTTCGCGGCCGGTCTGGAGACTCACGGCGTCGGCCCGCAAGACAACATCTTGGTGCTCGGCGATAACCGGCCGGCGCTTTACTTCGGCATGGTGAGCGCTGTCGCCTTGCGCGCTGTCCCCTCGCCCGCCTATCCCGACGCGACGCCGCAGGAAATCGGCGACCAGATGCGCCGCCAGGGCATCCGCCATGCCCTCGCCGAGGATCAGGAGCAGGTCGACAAGCTGCTGGAGATCCGCGAGCAGTACCCGGAACTGGCGCTGATCATTTACGACGATCCCCGCGGTCTGGCCGGGAAGGAGCCCGACGGCGTCGTCGCCTTCACCGACATCGCAGAGCGCGGCCGCGAGCGCTTGCAGGCCAATCCCGAACTCCGCGACGATCTGATCGCCCGGCCGAGGGTTCAGGACCCGGCGGTGCTCCTGCACTCATCAGGCACCACGGGCGCGCCCAAGGGCGTGCCGCTCAAACACGGGCATATCCTGTTCGCCGTGCGCAACGCCCACAAGGCTGCCTATTTCGACGAAGGCGAAGAGCACATGGCCTACCTGCCGATGGCCTGGGTGGGCGACTTCATCTTCTCGGTGGGCGCTGCGATCCTGCTGCGCTTCACCGTCAACATCCCGGAGACGCAGGAGACCGCGCTCAAGGATCTGCGCGAGATCGCGCCGACAATGTATTTCAGCTCGCCGCGCGCCTGGTCCAACATGCTGACGCGCATTCAGGTCGGCATCGGCGAGAGCACCCCTTTCAAACGGTGGCTTTACAACCGCTTCATGCCGTTCGCGGTGGAGCTGGAACGGCGGCGTCTGGATGGTCAGAGCGCAAACCCGTTCGAGCGGCTCTGGCGCGGGCTGGGCGAGTTTCTGGTCTATGGCCCGATCCGCGATCAGTTGGGGCTGGGGCGCGTCGCCCGCCCGTATACCGCCGGCGAGGCCATCGGCGAGGATGTGTTCCTGTTCTTCCGCGCCCTCGGCCTGGATCTCCGGCAGTTCTACGGCCAGACGGAGAATTGCGCGCTCTGCGCCGCGCAGGGGCCCGGCTCGGTCAAGCTGCACACGGTCGGCAAGCCGTTCCCCGGCGTCGAGATCCGCATCGACGACAAAGGCGAAATCCTTGTGAAAGGCGACAACGTCTTCGACGGCTACTACCAGAACGCCGAGGCGACCGCCGAGACGCTGGAGGATGGCTGGCTCCACACCGGCGATGCCGGCTTCATGGAGGATGACGGTCAACTCGTGGTTCTGGGCCGCGTGTCGGAGGTGGTCTACACGGCCAGCGGCGAACGCTTCATTCCGACCTATGTCGAGAACCGCATCAAGTTCAGCCAGTATATTCGTGACATCTGCCTCCTGGGCGAAGGCCGGGACTATCTGGCGGCGATCGTCTGTATCGATATCGACGCGGTCGGGCACTGGGCCGAGGAAAACGGCGTCACCTACACTTCGTACGCCGACCTGTCGCAGCGCACCCCGGTCTACGATCTGATCGAAGGCATCATCCGGCACACAAACGAGACGCTGCCAGAAGGGTTGCACATCCGGCGCTTCGTAAACCTGCACAAGCCGTTCGACCCTGATGACGGCGAGGTCACCCGCACCCGCAAGCTGCGCCGCAACGTGATCGAGGACCACTACGCGCCGATAATCCGGGCGCTGTACGACGGCAGCGAACAGATCGAGTTCGAGGCGCGCTTCACCTACGAGACGGGCGACACCGGAGTCCTGACCCGGACGCTGCAGTTGCGCGACATCCCTGAAGCAGCCAATGCGCAGAGAGGCGGCGCACGATGATTTACTTCATGGAGCTGCTGATCAATGGCGCGCTCACCGGGCTGATGTACAGTCTGGCCGCGCTCGGGATCGTGCTGATCTACAAGTCGGCCGGTGTGCCGAACCTGGCGCACGGCGCGATGATCATGCTGAGCGCCTATTTCATCTACGTTTTCGTGAGCCTCGCGGGGCTTTCCCTCTGGTTGGCAATTCCGCTGGCCGGGGTGGTGATGTTCGTGTTCGGCATCCTGAGCGAGCGGCTGTTGCTGCGCTACATGGTGGGCCAGCCGATCATCATGATCGTGATGCTCACGCTGGGTCTGGAAATCTTCCTGCGCGGGGTGGGGCCGGGAATTCTTGGGGCGAGCCCGAAGCCGCTCGATCTGGGTATCGGCCTCGCGCCGATCATCGTCGAGGGCGTGTTCATCAATCGCGGATACCTGTACGGCGCGGCCGTCGCAGTGCTGATGATCGCGGTCTCGCTGCTGTTCTTCCAGACGCGCCTGGGCACAAAGCTGCGCGCGGTCTCGGACGACCACGTGTCCAGCTGGTCGGTCGGCATATCGGTCGAGCACGCGATCGGCATCTCCTGGGGCCTCGCCGGCGTTTCGGCCGTGGCAGCGGGCGCGCTGTGGGGATCGGTTCAGGGCGTGGACTGGACGCTCTCCACGCTTCTGTTCCCCGCGATCGCGGTGGTCATCCTCGGCGGCCTTGACAGCATCTGGGGTGTGCTGGTCGGCGGATTGCTGGTCGGCATTCTAGGGTCCGTCATTCCCGGCTATGTCGACCCGATTGTCGGCGGCGGCACGCGGGACGTGGTGACCTCTCTCATCATTCTTCTGACCATTCTCGTGCGGCCGTACGGCATCTTCGGCCGCGAAGAGATCGAGCGGGTGTAACCGGCCATGTTCTATCGCCTCTCGGGGGTCCACTACACAAGCTACGCTGGCGAGCGCCGGCTCTGGCCGGTGCCTGCCGACCGGTGGCAGGCGCTGATCGCGCTGGCGCTCGTTATCGCCGCGCCATTGCTGGTCTCAAATCTTTACGTCTCCAGCTACTTGCTGCCCTGGCTGGTCTGGACCTCAGCGGCGCTGTCGCTGACCCTGCTGATGGGCGTGGCCGGACAGCTTCACTTCGGCTTCGCCGCGGTGATGGCGATTGGCGCCTATAGCTGCATCCATATGACACGCGCCGGCGTGCCTTTCGAGATCGCCATGATCGGGGCCGGCCTGTCGGCGGCCGTGATCGGCTCGGTCTTCGGCGCCGCCGCGCTGCGCGTGAAAGGGCTGTACCTCGTCATGGCCACGCTGGCGATGCAGTACCTGGTCGACTGGGTCATCATCAACGTTCCGGCGATCTCCGGCGGCGCGCAAGCGACGCTGCAAACGCCCGATGTCGCGTTCCTCGGCGTGCCGCTCACCAGCGAAATCTCTCAGTATTACGGCGCGCTGCTGTGGTGCGTGATCGTGACGCTGTTCGTGATGAACGTGAAGCGCACCAGTTTCGGCCGGGCGCTGGTCGCTGTCCGCGACAAGGACTTCGCCGCCGCGGTCATCGGCGTCAATGTCTTCAAGTACAAGCTCCTCGCGTTCTTCACCAGTTCGTTCCTCGGCGGCGTATCCGGCGCGGTGCTGGCGTTTTGCTATTACGAAGCGGTGACGCCCGAGCAGTTCTCCTTCGACGTGTCGATCCAGTTCGTCGCGATGGTGCTGGTGGGCGGCTTGGGCAGCGTGATCGGCGCCTACCTCGGCGCGGCGTTTGTTCTGCTGCTGCCGATTGTGCTGACCAACGTCGTCGCGGAGCTGGCCAACACAGGCCTGCTGAGCGTGTCGCAGAACCTGCAATCGCATATTCCGCTGATGGCCTACGGCGCGCTTATCATCGCGTTCCTGCTCTTCGAGCCGCTGGGGCTGGCCAAGATCTATGACAACATCCGCAAATATTTCCTGGTCTGGCCATTCCAGCACACCAGAAGCTGAGCTGCCGCGAAATCAGAGCGGCTCGGCCCACATAACTGAAGCAAGGGAGGAAAACATGAGGAAAACGAGATCGAGAGGCTGGCCGCTTCGGATCGGGATTGCCGCGCTCGCGGTGGCGGCTGTCGCGGTGGCCGGGCTGACGTCCCCGGCCCGGGCGCAGGACAAGGAGCCGATCACCTTCGCCCTGCTCCAGGACTTCACGGGCGTCTATACCTTCGTCTCCAATGAGTACAACCAGGGTCAGCAGGACTACATAAAGCTGATCAACGCGAATGGCGGCGTGAACGGCCACCCGATAGAGCTGATCGTCCGCGACACCGGCAACGAGCCGCAGCGCGGCATCGAGGCTTACAACCGGGCTGTCGAGGCAGGTGCGGTGCTGGTCGACTTCCTCTCCACGCCGGTGTCCCGCGCCATGGTGCCGCGCGTGCTGGAGGACGAGGTGGTCATGATTACCGCCCTGCATGGCCGCGGCGATGCCAGCGATGGAGAGACCTTCCCCTACGTGTTCCCGATGATGGCGACCTATTGGTCTCAGGCGAGCATCCTGGCGAACTACATGGAAGAACAGATGGACGGCCTTGAGGGCAAGAAGATCGCCCACGTCTTCATCGACAGCCCGTTCGGCCGGGAGCCGCTGCCGATCCTGAACGAACTGGCCGAACGCAAGGGCTTCGAGGTCAAGGCGTTCCCCTACCCGAGCCCGGGCAACGAGCAGTCCTCGACCTGGTCCGATGTGCGCCGCTATGCACCGGATTACGTCACCATCTGGGGCGCTGGCGGCGGCCAGCCCGTCGCGATCCGCACGGCCATCCGCAACGGCATTTCGCCCGAACAGATCTTCTCGGTCGTCTGGCTGGCCCGCACGGACATGGAACAGGTCGGCTTCGATGCCGCCACCGGCGTCAAGCGCTTCGAGGCGGTGCACACCGGCAGCGATACGCCGGTGGTCCAGCAGATCATGGAAGACGTGATAGAGCCGGGCAACGGCACGGGCGATGAAGCCAATGTCGGCACGACCTACTACAACATCGGCGCGGCGACGATGGCCGCTTCGGTGGAAGCCGCTAGATTGGCGCTCGACGCGCATGGCGCGCCGCTGACCGGCGCCAAGCTCAGGGAAGGCTTCGAGATGCTGAAGTACTTCGAAGCCGACGGACTGATGCCGCCGATCACAATCACCGCCGCGGACCACCAGGGCGGCGGCTACGGACGCGTCTCGATGTGGAACGGCGAGGAATGGGAACCTCAGACGGACTGGTTCGCGGCCTACCAGGACATCGTCTGGGAGGAGATCGCGGAAAACGCCAAGGAGTTCGAGGGCAACTAATATGGGCGCCCTGACCCTCAGCAATGTCGAGGTGGTCTACGACAAGGTCTTCCTCGCCATCAAGGGCGTGTCGTTGACCGTCGAGGAGGGCGTCATGGTTGCCCTCCTCGGCGCCAACGGCGCGGGCAAGAGCACCACGCTGAAGACCGTCAGCGGATTACTGGCGCCCGAACGCGGCATGGTGACCCGCGGCGTGGTGGAATTCGACGGCCAGGACATCCTCTCACTCTCCGCTGCCGAACGGGTCAAGCGCGGCATTGTGCATGTGCTGGAGGGCCGACGGATCTTCGAACACCTGACGCCGGACGACAATCTCATCGCCGCTTATCCCCTTGGCGGCAGCCGGCACACGCTGAACGAACTGCGCGAGCAGGTTTACGACTATTTCCCCCGGCTCTATGAGCGGCGGCGCAGCCAGGCCGGTTATCTGTCCGGCGGCGAACAGCAGATGCTGGCGATCGCCAGGGCGCTTATGACGCAGCCGCGCCTGATCATGCTGGATGAACCCTCGCTCGGCCTCGCGCCGCGCCTGGTGCAGGAAATTTTCGAGATCATCAAACGGATCAATCGCGAGGAGGGCGTCTCGGTGCTGCTGGTTGAGCAGAACGCAGCAGCCGCGCTGGAGGCGGTGAGCCACGCCTATCTGATCGAGAACGGTCAGGTTGTCATGTCGGGCGACGCCGCCAGGCTGAGAGAAAACCCCGACATTCAGGAGTTTTACCTTGGCGGCCACGACCGCGTCGACTACCACAACGTCAAGCACTACCGTCGCCGCAAGCGCTGGCTCGCGT
>CAYYSM010000146.1:0-6354 GCA_964474225.1 uncultured Hyphomicrobiaceae bacterium | reverse complement strand
AGACAGGCGTCGAAACGCAAGAAAAAGGTAGGGCGGCATGATGCGCCGGACAACGGCGAAATATCTCGATACGTTAGCGGATACCGGCTTTGTCGAAAAGCACCAGGCCGGACGCAGCAATTACTACATCAACATGGCGCTGGTGCGGCTGTTTCTCGATGTGTCGGGAGGGCAGTGATGGTTACGCTCGCAGATGCTATAGGTGGCAAGAGCAGAATTATTGGTGGCCCCTTCGGCTCCAGACTTACCCAGAGAGACTATTGCCAGGTTGGCATACCAGTGGTGCGTGGTAGCAATATGGGAGGAGAAGGGCGCTGGATAGGCGGATCGTTCGTTTACGTATCTGAAGAAAAATTTTATAAAGACCTCTCTGGCAATTCAGCAGTCCCTGGCAGTATTGTTGTTACGCAACGCGGGACACTTGGGCAGGTCAGCATAATTCCTGAAAAAAGTTCTTTTAATAATTATGTTATTTCACAAAGTCAAATGGCAATAGATGTGGATCCATCAGAGGCTGATCGCGATTTCGTTTATTATTACTTGATATCCCCGTCAGTTCGAGATTATATCGAAACAAATACTATCCAGACGGGGGTGCCACATATTAATTTGGGTCTCCTTCGAGACATGCCCGTCGACTGGCCTCCCCTCGACGAACAGCGGGCCATCGCCTGCGTCCTCGGCGCGCTCGACGACAAGATCGAGCTGAACCGGCGGATGAACGAGACGCTGGAGGCCATGGCGCGGGCGATCTTCCGCGACTGGTTCGTCGATTTCGGCCCGACCCGCGCCAAGATGGAAGGCCGCGCGCCCTACCTCGCCCCCGAAATCTGGTCGCTCTTCCCCGACCGCCTCGACGCCGACGGCAAGCCGGAGGGGTGGCAGATACTTCCAGTTTCAGAGGTTGCAAAGATTAGGGGAGGCCAGCAACTCAACAAAAATAAGTTCATCGACGACGGGCCAGTCCCAGTCTTTGGTGGGGCAGGGCTAATGGGCTACACAGACCATCATAATGCTGAGGGTTTCGTTATTTCGGTTGGTCGCGTGGGTGCCTATTGTGGGCAGTTTTTTGCTCACCGTGGGAAGGCGTGGATCAACAACAACGCATCACTGATTTCGCCTAAAGAGGGTATATCGGGCGAATGGCTCTTTTTGGCTCTTCGGGAACTGGATATTAACGTTATCAAAAAGGGTGCCGCGCAACCGTTCGTTTCAAACTCCGATCTTTTATCAATGCAGACAATATGGCCCAGTGAACCGGTCATGGAAGCCATGGACAACATTGTTGGCCCATTGCAGTCAAGGCAAGATGCAAATCACCAAGAGAGCCAGACCCTCATCGAAATCCGCGACCTCCTGCTTCCCAAGCTCATGTCCGGCGAAATCCGCATCTCCGATGCCGAGCAAATCCTGGAAGGCGCCTGATGGCCGTGCCCTATCACAGTGGCGCGTTCCCGCCGGATGCGCTCGACTGGCCGCGTCTTCTGCCATTTGTTGGCCCGGCAAACGCGGCCGTGGCGCGCTACGAAGGCGTGTTGCAAGGCGTGCCCAATCCGAACCTGCTCCTTTCGCCGCTTACCGCGCAGGAAGCCGTGCTCTCCAGCCGGATAGAAGGAACGCAGGCGACGCTCGGCGAAGTGTATGAATACGAAGCGGAAGGCGCGCAAGACGACGAAAGCACGCCCAAAAAAGCCGACATTCGTGAAGTGCTCAATTATCGTGCCGCGCTGAATGAAGCGTCGCGGCTGCTCGACGGTCTGCCTCTATCGCAACGACTAATTCGCCGAACCCATGAAGTGCTGATGCAGGGGGTTCGCGGACGCAACAAGGCCCCGGGCGAATATCGTCGCGTGCCAAACTGGATCGGCCCGGAGGGCTGCACCATTGACGAGGCCCGCTACGTTCCAACGGAGCCAAATGAGGTGCCAGCCGCTATGGATGCGTGGGAGCAATATCTGCATGCTGACGCCCCCGATCTGTTGGTGCAGCTTGCAGTTGCCCATGCCGAGTTCGAAGCGATCCATCCGTTCCTTGATGGCAATGGACGTCTGGGTCGGCTGATTATTCCGCTGTTCCTGAAGGCCAAGGGGCTGCTAACACGCCCGAATTTTTACCTCAGTGAATATCTTGAGGATCATCGTGATGAATATTACGAAAGGCTACTTGCTATATCGAGAGACGACGACTGGTCAGGCTGGTGCATCTTCTTTTTAAAGGCGATAGTCGCGCAGGCGGAGGTCAACCAGAGCAAGGCCCAGGCGATCCTGACTCTGTATAATCGGCGCAAGGACTGGATTGTTGAGGCGACCCGTTCGCAATATGGTGTTCGAGCGCTCGACTGGTTTTTTAGCCGCCCGATCTTCAAGAGCCCGGATTTCGTGGCCACGGGCGAGATCCCTGAACCGACGGCGAAACGCATACTTCGGTTGATGCGGGACGAGGGAATGCTACGTGAAATTCGCCCGGCAAGCGGACGGCGCCCAGCGATATTCGCATTTGCGGAACTGCTGAATATTTCCGAAGGTAGGGAGGCTTTTTAAGCACGCCCCTTTAGCGGATCACTTATTGACCTCAAAACGTTTTGTGGATCGCAAAGCCGCGATAAGTGATCCAGGAACACATTCGTCGGTTTAGCTCGGACCCGCCCATGGCCTACCTCTCCGAAGCCGATATCGAGGCAATGCTGCTGGAGCAGTTCGAGGGGCTTGGCTACACACCGCTGACCGATGCCGTAGCCGGGCCGGACGGGACTTGCCCCGAACGGGAAGCTTATTCCGACGTCATCCTGCAGAACCGGCTTGAACAGGCCGTCGAGCGCCTCAACCCGCATATCCCCGCCGAAGCGCGGCATGATGCCGTGACGCAGATCCTCGCCACGCAGATGCCATCACTGGTCGAGGAAAACCGCCGCCTGCATCATGCGATCGCGGAAGGCGTTGGCGTCCAGTTTTACGCTGAGGACGGTACGATCAGGGGCGATAAGGTCCGGCTGATCGACTTCGACGACCCGGCTGCGAATGACTGGCTGGTCGTCCGCCAGTTCACCGTCGTCGAGAGCCGGACCACGCGCCGCCCCGACGTCGTGATCTTCGTGAACGGTCTGCCGCTCGCGGTCATCGAGGTCAAGAACCCCGGCGCCGAGACGGCCACCCTGACAGGCGCCTACAATCAGCTCCAGACCTACAAGGCGCAGATCCCGTCGCTGTTCCGCACCAATGCGGTTCTGGTGACGACGGACGGGCTGCTGGCGCGCATCGGCTCGCTCACGGCCAATGAAGAACGCTTCATGCCGTGGCGCACGACAGATGGAAAGGCGATTGCGCCGAAAGGCAGTCCGGAAATGGAGGTGCTGATCGAGGGCGTGTTCGAGAAGCGCCGTTTTCTCGAGTTGATCCGCGACTTCACCGTCTTCGGCGACACCGGCTCCGGGCTCGTCAAGATCATCGCCGGATACCACCAGTTCCACGCCGTAAAGAAAGCCGTGACCGCCACGCTTCGCGCGATGCCGTCGCCTGTCTCCGATCCGGGCGTCGGTTTTCGAGAAGACCCGGCAGCTTATGGCCTACCCGATGCGAGAGACCATCCGCCGGGTGACAAGCGGGTCGGGGTGATCTGGCACACCCAGGGCTCGGGCAAGAGCCTTCTCATGGCGTTCTACGCGGGCCAGCTCGTCCGGCGGCCAGAGATGGAGAACCCGACCATCGTCGTCGTCACGGACCGCAACGACCTGGACGACCAGCTTTTCGGCACCTTCTCCATGTGCCGTGACCTGATCCATCAGACGCCTGTGCAGGCCGAAAGCCGCGAGGACTTGCGGAAGGCGCTCAACCGGGCTTCGGGCGGTGTGATCTTCACGACCATGCAGAAGTTCGGGCCGGAGGCGGGCGAGAGCACGCATCCGATGCTGACTGACCGGCGCAACGTCGTCGTCATCGCGGACGAGGCGCATCGCAGCCAGTATGGCCTCAAGGCGCGGGTCGATCAAAAGACAGGGCAAATTTCCTACGGCTTCGCCAAATACCTGCGGGACGCGCTGCCGAACGCCTCCTTCATCGGCTTTACCGGAACGCCGATCGAGCGTGACGATGCGAGCACCCCGGCAATCTTCGGCCATTACATCGACATCTACGACATCAGCCGCGGTGTCGAGGATTTCGCGACCGTCCCGATTTATTACGAAAGCCGCCTTGCCCGCATCGAACTGTCCGAGGATGAAAAGCCGCACATCGACGCCGAGATTGACGATCTGACCGAAGACGAAGCTGATGCCGAGCAGGAGCGGCTCAAGCGCAAATGGTCAACGGTTGAGGCTCTTGTCGGCGCCGAAAAACGGCTGAAGATGGTTGCCGCCGACCTCGTCCGGCATTTCGAGGACCGGCTTTCGGCGATGGACGGCAAGGGCATGATCGTCTGTATGAGCCGCCGGATTTGCGTGGCGCTTTATAAAGAGATTGTGGCGCTCCGGCCGGAATGGCATTCCGACGATGACAACGAGGGCGCGATCAAGGTTGTGATGACCGGCTCTGCTGCCGATCCGAGCGACTGGCAGCCGCACACTGGAACCAAGGGCCGGCGGGACCTGCTGGCCAAGCGCATGAAGGATCCGGACGATCCGCTGAAGCTTGTCATCGTCCGCGATATGTGGCTGACAGGCTTCGACGCGCCGTCGCTTCACACCATGTATGTCGACAAGCCGATGCGCGGGCACGGGCTCATGCAGGCGATCGCCCGCGTCAATCGCGTGTTTCGGGACAAGCCGGCTGGCCTGATCGTCGACTATATTGGCATTGCCCAGAACCTGAAGAACGCGCTGCGCGACTACTCTCCGTCGGACCAGGAAATCACGGGTATCGATGAGCGTGAAGCGATCGCCGTCATGCTGGAAAAATACGAAGTCGTGAAAGGCATGTTCCACGGATTCGACTATTTGCGCGGGCTGAAAGGCTCGCCCAACGAGCGGCTGGCGGTCATGGCTGAGGCCGTTGAATGGATATTAAATAAGCAGTACGAAGAAGCTGAAAGAGAAACATCGGCTGAGGCAAAAAAGCGGGCGCATCGGCGCTATCAGGATGAGGTGCTGGCTCTTTCGAAGGCCTTCGGGCTTGCAGCCTCCAGCGACGAAGCGCGCGCAATCCGTGACGAGGTCGGCTTTTTCCAGACGATCCGCGCGGCGCTCGTTAAATCGTCCGGATCGTCTGGGGTGTCCGCTGCGCAGCGCGACCTGGCCATCAAGCAGATTGTCGACCGCGCAGTCGTCTCGACCGAGATCGTCGATATTCTGGCCGCTGCCGGACTGCAAACGCCGGATGTCTCTATCCTGTCCGACGAGTTTCTCGCGGAAGTCCAGCAGATGGAGAAGAAGAACCTCGCGCTCGAAGCCTTGCGGAAGCTGCTGAGTGATCAGATCACGTCACGTAGCCGAGCAAACGTTACGGAGACCCGCCGCTTTTCCGAACGGCTCGAAGAGGCCATTGCCCGATATCACACGAACGCAATCAGCACGGTTGAGGTATTGCAGGAACTCATCAATCTCGCTCGCGACATTCGGGCAGCCCGCACGCGCGGAGAGGAAGAGGGCCTCACTGACGATGAGGTCGCCTTCTATGATGCGCTGGCGGAAAACGAGAGCGCCGTGCAGGTGCTGGGCAACGACCATCTGAAGGTGATCGCGCATGAACTGCTGACAAGCCTGCAATCGAATGTCAGCGTCGATTGGGCCCATATGGATAGCGCCCGCGCCCGGATGAGGGTGCTGGTGAAGCGGATCTTGCGCAAACACGGTTATCCGCCGGACCTCCAGGACGCGGCCGTGAGAAACGTGCTGGAGCAGGCTGAAGCACTGTCAGCGCAGTGGGCTGAGGCTTGAAGCAGGCCACATTTCGGAAAGGCTTGCCAACTCCAAAAAACGAGGGTTTATCGGATAGCTCGGCGAGCGGCTGACCAGCGTCGGAATAATGGCCAACTTGTATCCATAAACTGTCTCTTGAAATGCTTACTCCGAAAAGCTATTGTGCTTATGAGTTTTCGGAGGGGTTGCCATGCTTGTCGGTTACGCCCGCGTCTCGACGCGCGACCAATGCTATCAGGCCCAGCTCGATGCCTTGCGCGAAGCGGGCTGCGAGAAGATCTTCGAGGAGAAGCTGTCCGGTGCCCAGCGCGACCGCCCGCAGCTTCAGGCTGCGCTCGATTACGTGCGGCCTGGTGACACGCTGGTTGTGTGGAAGCTGGACCGGCTGGCGCGCTCGCTGAAACAGCTCATTGAGACCGTCGAGATGTTGTCGGAACGGGAGATCGGCCTGCGCTCGCTGACCGAGGCGATCGACACCACCTCGCCGGGCGGCCGTCTGGTCTTTC
>CAYYSM010000145.1:3094-6375 GCA_964474225.1 uncultured Hyphomicrobiaceae bacterium | reverse complement strand
GCTGCTGGCGGCGCTGCGGCGCATCCAGCCGCACCAGAGCGAGCGAGTCCAGCGCCTGTTGACCGAGGTGATCATCGCGGCGGAGACGGCGGACACTGCGCGCCTGCGCCAGGACGTGATCGCTTCCATCGACGAATTGCGTACTAAGGGGCCGGGCTATCGGCGCGATGCGGCCTGGTGGGCGGAGATGGGCCAGGTCGCGCTGTCGCTGGGATGCGTCGGCGCGGCGGCAGCGGGACAGGTCGCGCTTGGCGTGCCATGCGTGGTCGGCGGGGCGCTATCCAGCGCGGCTTTGCAATATCTGGGCACAGGTAGCTAGGAGCGCGGCTCCCCGAGCGTGTCCGCGACATAGGCCCCGCGCTCGCCCATCTGCTGGCGGCCGCCGATCGTGGAGTCGCGCGCGGTCTGGTGCTCGATCTCCGAATTCAGCTCCGCGCCCATCAGGATGATGAAGGCCGAAAGCCAGAACCACATCAGCAGGATGATGACCGCGCCGAGCGAGCCATAGACCTCGTTGTAGCTGGCGAAGTTGCGCACATAGACGGAAAAGCCGATCGAGCCGATGATCCACAGCAGCGTGGCGATCACCGAGCCCCAACTCACCCATTGATAGCGCGGGCGCGACCGGCTGGGCGCGAAGTGATAGAGAAGCCCCAGCCCCAAGATGGCCATCCCGGCAAGCAGCGGCCAGCGCAGCCAGCCGATCAGCGCCGCCGATGTGGCGTCCAGGCCGACGGCGTTAAGCAGGATCGGCACCACGACGATCAGGCCCAGCGTGATCAGCAGCGTGATCATCAGTGCGAGCGTGAGCAAGATGGCGAGCAGGTTCCTGGCAAGAAAGCCCCTCCGTTCCCGTTCCCCGTAGATGATGTTGAGGCCCTCGATTAGCGATCTGACCCCCAGCGTCGCGGTGTAGAACGCGAACAGGAACCCGGCGACGGCGGCGATGCTGTGCCCGGTCTGACTCTGCGCCACGGCACGGGCTTCCCGCGTCACCAGGGCGGCGGCCTGTTCCGGCAGCGCGCCGGTGATTTGCTGAATTTGCTGCTCGATGATCAGCGGGTCGAACATCAGCCCCCACAGCGCAATCAGGACGGCGATCGCCGGAAAGAGCGCCAGCAGGCCATAGAACGCAACGCCGGCCGCGAGCAGCGAGACATGATCGCGGCCCATCTGCTCCCAGGTGCGCAGCAGGATGTCGCGCCAGCCGGGCTTCGGGATTTCGCGCGGCCTGTCGGCCTGCCGTCCCCGGTCCTTGTCTTCGGCCTGAGCGTCTGCCACGGCGCTTTCTCCCGGTATTCGCCCAAGTAAAGCTCAACGCCCAGGGCGTGACGTCGTTCCCGCGAAGGGCGGGCAACGGGCTTAGGGATGCGGGAGCAGCGCCGTGGTGCGGCCGCTGAGGTAATAGGCCAGCAGGCCGGCCCATTCCTTTGCCGCCAGATCGACGCGGCGCAGGCCCTCAGAGGCGCGCGGGAAAAAGCGCCAGATATCGTCCCCGCCGCTGGTGCGATAGTCGACCGCCCACGGGGTCACCTCAAAGCCGACGGCGCGGAAACAGCCGACCGCGCGCGGCATGTGAAAGGCTGAGGTGACAAGCAGCCAGCGCGCGCCAGGCTGGGGCTGCACCAGATCGCGCGTGAAGGCCGCATTCTCCGCCGTGTTGCGCGAGCGGTCCTCCAGCGTGAGCCGCTCCGGCGCGATGCCGAGCCGCGCGAACAATCGCTTCGCGCCCGCCGCCTCAGTCATGCCGTCGTAAAGGATTTCGCCGGACCCACCGGAGAACACCAGCCGCGCATCGGGAAACCGCTTCGCCAGCGCCGCACCCGCCGTGAGGCGCTCTGCCGCCTCGTTCAGCGCCGTCACGCCGCGCCCCTTGCTGACCAGCGTGTCGACCGACCCGCCCAGCACGATGATGCCGTCCACAGGCTCGGAGAGGTCGGGCCGCGGAAAGCGGTCTTCCAGCGGCATCATCAGCCAGTGCCCGAGCGGCGAGAACCCCGCAACCACATAACCAGTTGCGCCGAGCGCCACCAGTCGCAGCCCCCAGCGCCGCCGCCAGATCGCCAGCACCAGCCCACCCGCCAGCAGCAGCGCGATCAGGCTGGAGGGCTGAACGACGAACCAGACCAGTTTGGAGACGTAAAAGAAGAGCCCGCTGCCGGTCATCCGGGCGTCCCGTATGTGGAAACCGGCGCGGAGCCTAGCCGCTCACACACAGATGACGCAAGCTGAACCCGCGCGCTCTTGCGCCCCTGCACGGCGCTCAGTAGTCTGATTTATTCGAATATTCCGCGCGCCAGCGCACGCACCCCGCATCAGAAGGACCGCCGCTTTGGACCTCAAGCACAACGCCCTGCAATGCATCGGCAACACGCCGTTGATCCGGCTGACGCGCGCCAGCCAGGAAACCGGCTGCGACATCTATGGCAAGGCGGAATTCCTCAACCCCGGCCAGTCGGTGAAGGACCGCGCCGCGCTGTTCATCATCCGCGACGCCGAGCGGCGCGGGCTGCTGAAGCCGGGCGGCGTGGTCGTCGAAGGCACAGCGGGAAACACCGGGATCGGCCTGACGATGGTAGCGAACGTGCTGGGCTATCGCACCGTGATCGTCATCCCGGAGACCCAGTCGCAGGAGAAGAAGGACACGCTGCGCCTGATGGGGGCGGAACTGGTCGAGGTGCCAGCGGTGCCCTACCGCAACCCGAACAATTACGTGAAGTATTCCGCGCGGCTGGCCGAGGTGCTGAACGAGCGCGAGCCGAACGGCGCGATCTGGGCCAACCAGTTCGATAACGTCGCGAACCGGAACGGCCATCTAGAAACCACCGCCGAAGAAATCTGGGAGCAGACCGGCGGCAAGGTCGACGGCTTCATCTGCGCGGTCGGTACGGGCGGCACGCTGGGCGGCGTGTCGATGGGCCTCAAGGCCAAGCGCGATGACATCGTGATCGGCATTTCCGATCCGCTGGGCAGCGCGCTTTATCACTATTACGCTCATGGCGAGCTGAAGGCGGAAGGTTCCTCGATCACCGAAGGCATCGGCCAGGGCCGCGTGACCGCCAACCTTGAAGGCATTACCGTCGATCGCGCCTACCAGATTGACGACACCGAGGCGCTGAATATCGCCTATGCGCTGCTCAGCGAGGAGGGCCTGTGCATGGGCGGCTCGACCGGCGTGAATGTCGCCGGCGCGATGCATCTGGCGCGCGATCTCGGGCCGGGCCACACCATCGTGACCATCCTGTGCGACTACGGCCAGCGCTATCAGAGCAAGATCTTCA
>CAYYSM010000145.1:0-3084 GCA_964474225.1 uncultured Hyphomicrobiaceae bacterium | reverse complement strand
TCAACCCGGCCTTCCTCCGCGAGAAGGGGCTGCCGGTGCCCGGCTGGCTGGAGCGCAAGCCCAGCGTGCCGGATGTCTTCGTGGACGCGGACTCATAGCGCGCCATCAACACATATCGGGGAAACGCCATGCCGCAACCGACCCGGAACTGGCTGGTCAGCACCGACTGGCTGGCCGAGCACCTGAACGCGCCGGACGTGAAGATCCTGGACGCGAGTTATACGCTGATGCCCGGCCTGCCGCTGGATGCGCATTACCAGATCGAGCACATCCCGGGCGCGCAATTCTTCAACATTGACGAGATTGCGGACACCTCGAACCCGCTGCCGCATATGCTCCCGCCGCCGGAGAAATTCGTCTCGCGGATGCGCAAGATGGGCATCGGCGACGGCGACAAGGTGGTGGTCTATGACAACGCCGGCATGTTCAGCGCGCCGCGCGCCTGGTGGATGTTCCGCGTCATGGGGCATGATGATGTCGCGGTGCTGGATGGCGGGCTGCCGAAATGGAAGGCCGAGGGCCATCCGCTGGAGAGCGACCCGCCCGCGCCGGGGCAGCCGAAGCACTTCACCGCGCGGATGCAGGCCGAGCTGGTGCGCGATCTGGACGACATGAAGCGCATCGCGGAAAACGGCAGCGCGCAGATCGTTGATGCCCGCTCGCCCGAGCGTTTCCACGCCATCGCGCCGGAGCCGCGTCCGACTGGGCGCGCTGGGCACATCCCCGGATCGCGGAATCTGTATTACGGGGAGATGTTCAACCCGGACGGTACGGTGCGCTCGCCGGAGGAAATCCAGCAGCTGTTCCAGATTGCGCAGGTGGACCTGAACAAGCCGATCGTGACAACCTGCGGATCGGGGGTGACCGCATGCATCCTGGCGCTGGGCCTTGCGACGGCCGGATATGAGCGCGCCGCGGTTTACGACGGCTCCTGGACGGAATGGAGCGAAGCGCCCGACACGCCCGTGGCGACCCGCGAAGACTCGTCCTGAGGGACCGCTTTAGGCGAGCGGCAGTTCGAGCTGCCGCGGGGCGTCGCCCGCCGCCGTCCTCGCTGCGGGCTTCCGTGCCCGGCGTCGATACGCCGCCGCGCCCTGCACTGCTTCCGCCTCACGCAACTGGCCGACCGTCTGCTCCCGCGCTTCGGCGGCCTGACGCAACACGCGACTTGCGAGCGCGCCCAACGCATTCCACTGCTGTTCCACGACTCACTCCAGCTTACGCATGTTACCCTTACACCACGGCACAAGCGTAAGCTGGGTATGAACTATGGTTTTTTCGAGATGGCGTTGCTGAATTACACAGATCAGGCTGCTGCGAGATGCCGCCGCGCGAAACGCTGAAGCCCCAGCCCGGCGAGGCCGGCCAGCGCCAGCGAAATGACCGCGTTCCAGCCCGCAAATGACAGGCCGAGGAAGCGGAAGGCTGGCTCGTCGCAGCGCACGGTCTGGCCATTGCGCAGGCTTTCGATCAACGCGTTCGCGTCGGTGGAGACCTGCACGCCGCCGGAGCAGCCCGACGGTCCGGCCCACCAGCCCCATTCGACGCCCGCATGATGCACGCCGAGGCCCGTGTTCAGCAGGAACGCCACGCCCGCCACGGCCAGCGCGCCCGCAGCCACCGCGGGCCGGCTCCGCAGGAAAAAGACGGCGAGAAGGGCCGCGGGAATGCCGAGGTAATACGCCCAGCGCTGGCGGTAACACAGCTCGCACGGCACATAGCCGCCGATATGCTCGTAGGCCAGCGCCGCAAGGATCGTCGCGCCCGACAGCGCGAGCACGCCCAGCGCCGCTTCCCGCATTCCGATCCGGTCAATGATGTCCTGCATGTCAGCCTCCGCGCAGCCTCAAATGTATCTGAGCGCGAGAAAGCCGCCGAACAAGGCCACGAAGAACGCAAAGGTGACAAGGCCCAGCCGGCGCTCTATGAAGCTGCGGATCGGCGGACCGAACCAGTAGAGCAGCGCGGCGACCAGATAGAACCGGAACCCGCGCGCCACGAGGCTGGCAACCATGAACACCACGAAGTTCAAACCCGTGACGCCTGAGGCAATCGTGATCACCTTGTAGGGAAACGGCGTGATCCCCGCGAATAGCACGATCCACGCGCCATAGGCGTTGTAGCCGGTGGCGAACTCGTCGAAGGCGTCGGTCTTTCCGTAGAACTCCAGGACCGGCTGGCCCACCAACTCGAAAAAGAAGTAGCCGATGGCGTATCCGGCCGCGCCGCCAGCAACCGAGCTGAGGGTCGTCATCGCCGCGTAGAACCACGCCTTGGCGCGCTTGGCCAGCACCATCGGCACCAGCATCACGTCCGGCGGGATCGGGAACACCGAGCTTTCGACGAAGCTGACCAGCATCAGCCACCACACGGCAAGCCGGTGCGCGGCGAGGGCCATCACGCGATCATAAAGGGCTCTGAGCATGACGCTGTGCTTTAACGGGACGCGCAAGGTTTGTCCATCAAACCCGCGCGCTGCCGAGCATTTTCGGATCGTGGCTGAGGCTTTGCTGGCCTCTTTTATTGACGGTAAAAAGGCGTTGTTTATGATCGGCGAGACCGTCGGAGACGAGTTTTCGCGGCCCCAGTGGCGGAATCGGTAGACGCGACAGACTCAAAATCTGTTGCCCGCAAGGGCGTGCCTGTTCGAGTCAGGCCTGGGGCACCAACACGCGCGGCGTCACGCCGCGCCCTTCCAGTTCAGCGGCTTGACGTCGACCTTGCCCGCCTGCTCGGCGCGCCAAATATCATGCTGCGCTTGCAGCGCCAGCCAGACACGCGGACCGTCCTCCAACGCCTTGCCGAGCCGCAGCGCCAGGTCGAGCGTGACAGGCTGCTCCTCGTTCAGCAGCTTGTAGAGCGTGTTGCGGCTGATCCCCAAATGCGCCGCGAACGCCGCCTTGCTCATGCCGAGTGCAGGCAGCACATCCTCACGCAACACCTCGCCCGGATGCGCCGGCGGGAAAGCGGGACCGCCGGAAACAATCTCCTCAGTCTCCATGATAATCCTCCTGTCGGACGCAGAGGAGATGGACACCTCGAACTACCCTGAGTTTCCGGCGTCATGGCTGCGGCGCGGCGCAT
>CAYYSM010000144.1:0-6392 GCA_964474225.1 uncultured Hyphomicrobiaceae bacterium | reverse complement strand
TTTTCGCAATGGCGCTCATCCTGGTTGTCGCGTGAGGGCGTGGCGGCGGTCGTGACGTATGCCCCGGCCGGGATCTATGCCATCGGCTGGGTGTTCCTGGAGCAGAATACCGGACTGTGGGCGATCGCGGGCTGGCTCACGGCAATCTGCGCGGCCATTACCGTCTACTGCACGGCAATGATCTACGCTTCGCTGCGCACCATTCCACGCTGGCACAATCGCTGGGTGCCCGCCGTCTACATGGCGCTGGGGCTGGCGACCGGCGCGGTGCTGCTGGCGGCGATCGCGCTCATCTTCGGGCTGTTCGCGCCCTGGATGGCGTGGCTGGCGGTCGCCGCCTTTGCGCTGGGGATCGTCCTCAAGCTCGCTTATTGGGGCAGCGCCGACACTGCGCCGCGCCAGTATACAGCAGAGCAGGCAACCGGGCTGGGCCACATCGGCAAGGTGCGCCAGCTCGAAGCGCCCCATACGCAAGCGAATTTCGTCCAGCGGGAGATGGGCTATCAGGTCGCGCGCAAGCACGCGCAAAAACTGCGCAGGATCGCGCTGGTCGGGCTAGGCGCGCCCATTGTGTTGCTCGCGCTCGCCGCCATCAGTCCGCTCATTGTCAGCATGATGCTGACGAAACTGGCGCTCGCTTCGGCTGTTGTCGGGGTCGCGGTCGAGCGCTGGCTGTTCTTTGCCGAGGCCGAGCACATCGTCATGCTCTATTACGGCGCGTCCGCCGCATGAGCTATTCTTCGCTGACGGACGGATGCTCCAGTCGGTCGCCGGGCTTCAGTTTCAGCCGCTTCGCCGTGCCGGCGGCGACCTCCAAAACGACCTTTGCCTGACCGCCGGATTCAATAATGTCGGTGGAGAACGGTTCAGTCTCTCGCGCAATGCGGATGATTGTCCCGCCCGCATCGGCGAAGATCATGTCAAGCGAGATGTAAGTGTTCTTCATCCACATCGTGACGTTCTGCGGCGCGTCGTAGATGAAGAGCATCCCTGCATCGGGCGCGAGGCTGCGCCGGAACATCAGACCTGTCGCGCGGGTACCGGGGGTGTCGGCGATCTCGGCGTTGATGGTGTGCCGGCCCGTTTCGCTGATGAGCACCACAGGCTCAACCCGGAGCTTGGCCGCATCCACACCAGTTGCGGTCATCAGCACGCCCAGCAGGACCGTGAGCGCGGCAAACCAGTGTCCGCCGCCGCTCACGCGCCGCTGATCAATGCGAGGAAGACAGGATCGACGGCTTGCCGTCCGGGCGAAGCTCCGCCGCCATGAGACCTTTCTCGCCTTTGCCATAACGCACCTGAACAATCTGCAAAGGGCGCAGTTCCGCAAAGCCGAACCGGCGCAAGGTTTCCATGTGAACGAAGATATCCTCGGTTCCCTCGCCGCGTGTCAAGAAACCGAAGCCGCGCTGGCGATTGAACCATTTGACCATGGCCCGTTCCCAGTCGCTTTCCGGCTCGACCTTGACCCGCGTGCGCTGCGGCAGCTGCGACGGATGCACCGCCGTGCTCTCGTCCATATCGACAATTCGGATCGCCTGCAGACCCTTTTCGCTGTTCGTGACCTCGCAGACGACGCGCGCCCCCTCATGCGCCGTCTGAAAGCCGTCACGCCGCAGCACGGTCACGTGCAAGAGCACATCCGGCAGGCCGTTGTCCGGCACGATGAAGCCGAAGCCTTTGGACGCGTCGAACCATTTGATCTGTCCGGCGATGACTGCAACGTCCATGCCCCCGGACTTCGAAAGCGCAGATAGAGTCGTGGAATGAGGAGGTTGTTTATCCCCCATTAGTCAGTCCCCCGCTTACTTTGATCCGGCGTCCGCTTGCGAGTTGCCCTCTCCGCTCGCTATCGCCGGAAACGCTGTGTCAACTACGTATCAGCCGCATGTCTTGCTAGCTAACGGAATGTAGCGCCGAGCGCCGGGTTTGTAACGCCATTTTCACCATCATGATCTCCGGCTATTTGCCGGCCGACTCCAAGCGATTGACTTTCCACCATATTTCCGACCGGGCAACAGGTGGAAAACACCCTTCGGCACCGCGATACACGCTTAGGTTGCATAAATGTTAACGAGCGTCCAGCGCAAAAATGCAACAAATACGGGAATTTCCACGAATCAGTCGCCTGGCCTGTCCAGGCAACCGCCATTCACGCTTTTGTCAGCGTCGAAACGACCGCTTGCGCCGTTCCGCAGACAGAATTAACTGCGAGGCAGCTATGAACGCCCCCCAAGCGGCGGTTGATTGATTCGCCGCCTGACGTCTCAACGCAGGAGGAGAGTGATGGAATACCTTCATACGATGGTGCGCATCAGCGATATTGAGAAATCTCTCGATTTCTACTGCAACGCCTTGGGGCTTGAGGAGGTGCGCCGGCGCGACAGCGAGCAGGGTCGGTTCACGCTGATCTTTCTCCGCGCGCCTGGCGATGAGCACGCCGAACTGGAACTGACCTACAACTGGGACCCGGAAGAGTACACCGGTGGGCGCAATTTCGGGCATCTCGCCTATCGCGTGGACAACATCTACGAAACATGCCAGAAGCTCATGGACAAGGGCGTGACCATCAACCGCCCGCCGCGTGACGGGCGCATGGCCTTTGTCCGCTCGCCTGACAACATCTCTGTCGAACTGCTGCAAAAAGGCGATGCGCTTCCGCCGCAGGAGCCGTGGACGTCAATGGAAAACACTGGCACCTGGTAAGCCGATGGCGCGCAGCGATTATTCCGGCTTCGCCAAGCTGTTGCACTGGCTGATCGCGCTGGTCATCGCCGGCATGGTGGGCCTCGGGGTCTACATGACCGACGTTCAGGGCGATCTGCAGTACAAGCTGTGGCTCTATCAGCTCCACAAGTCGTTCGGCGTGACCCTGTTCGCGCTCGTGCTGATTCGCCTCATCTGGCGGCAGGTGTCGCCGCCGCCGGCCATGCCCGCGGACATGCCCGCCTGGGAGCGCCGGGCGGCCGGGGCGGCGCATTTCGGGCTATACGCCTTGATGTTCGCGATACCGTTAAGCGGCTGGGCGCGCGTCTCCGCTTCGCCGCTGTCGGTGCCGACCGAGGTGTTCGGGCTGTTCACGCTGCCGCACATCCCCTGGCTCGCCGACCTTCCGAGCGAGACGAAACAGGCCTGGGAGCCGGTCTTCCAGACCACGCACTGGGCGCTCGCCTGGCTGCTCGTGGCCGTCGTGGCGATCCACGCAGCCGCCGCCCTGCGCCACGCATTCATTTTGAAGGATAACGTTATGCAGAGAATGTTGCCGCGCCGTGCCCGCCGCGCTGTCACCGGCTTGGTGCTGACTGGCGTGCTGGCGCCGATCGCCTTGAGCGAAGCGCGCGCCGCGGAATGGAAGATCATGCCCGAGCAAAGCACGATTGGCTTCTCCGGCACGGCCGCGGGCACGACCATCGAGGGCGTCTTCGAAGAATTCTCCGGCGACGTGATGTTCGATCCGGCCGCGCCAGAGCAGACCGAAGCGACGATCATCATCCAGATCGGCAGCGTGAAAACCGGCAACAGCGACGTTGACGGAACCCTGCCCGGCTCCGACTGGTTCAACACGAGCGAATATCCGCAGGCGACTTTCACGGCGGACCGAGCCGAAAAGGCCGAGGGCGACAATGCCTATCTGCTGAACGGGACGCTTGAGCTGAAGGGCAACAGCGGCGAGGTGGCCGTGCCGTTCACCATCCACGTTTCGGGCGACACGGCGACCGCCTCCGGCGAGGTGACCATCAACCGGCTAGAATACGGCGTCGGCCCGGACGGCCCCATATCCGGGATTACCGTGACGGAAGAGGTGACGGTCAGCTTCGATCTCCAGGCGGAGAAGGTACAGTGACCCGTATCCTTCCCCGCCCGAGGAACCGGCCATGAGCCTTGAGGGCAAGGTTGCGATCATCAGCGGCGCGGCGCGGGGCATCGGCCGAGCCTGCGCCAACCGGCTGGCCCATGTCGGCGCGAAGGTGGTGGTCGCCGATGTCAACGAGAAGCTGGGCGAGGAAGTCGCCGACGGCCTCGGCGGCGGCGGTCACGACGCGCGCTTCATCCTGTGCAACGTCGCCGAGCGGCTGGATGTGCGCAACCTGATCGCCGAGACGCTGAACGCCTACGGGCGCATCGACATCCTCGTCAACAACGCCGCCGTCATGGACAGCGCCCCGTTCCTGGAGTTGCGCGAAGAGGAACTGGACCGCGTGTTCGCCACGAACGTCAAGGGCGCGTTTCTGCTCGGCCAGGCCGTGGCCCGCCAGATGGTCAGCCAAGTGCAGGCGGGCGAACGGCCGGGCAGCATCATCAACATGAGTTCGGTGAACGATCACTTCGCCCTGCCCGACCATGTGGCCTACACGATGTCGAAAGGCGCACTGTCGCAGCTCACCAAGGCGATGTCCCTTGCGCTGGCCGAGCACGGCATCCGCGTCAACGCGATCGCGCCGGGCAGCATCATGACCGAGATGCTCAAGCCCACGGCGGGCGACCCGGAATCCGCGAAGAAAGTGCTCTCGCGCACGCCGCTCGGCCGCTTCGGCCACCCGGAGGAAATCGCGCATATCGTCCAGTTCCTCGCCAGCGATGCGGCGAGCTACATCACCGGCGAGACGATCTATGCCGATGGCGGGCGGCGGCCGCTGAACTTCACCGTGGACGTCAAGACCCCACCGCGTCAGCGTTGAGCGGCGCGGCGATGCGGCTCTCGATCAGGGCGCGCGCGGCCAGCGCGCGATCGCCCCACGGCGCGACCTTCGAGGCGACCAGGTTGGCCTCGGATTGCAGGATCACGCCGTCATCCAGCACTTTCAGGTGATTGGCCTTCAGCGTCGCGCCGGTCGAGGTGATGTCGACGATCATTTCGGCCGTTCCCGCCGCCGGCGCGCCCTCTGTCGCCCCAAGGCTCTCAACGATCCGGTAGCCGCTCACGCCCCAGCTTGCGAAGAAGCGCCGCGTTAGCACCGGAAACTTCGTCGCCACGCGCAGCCGACGGCCATGCGTCCGGTAAAACAGGGCGGCCATGTCCTCCAGATCGCCCATGCCCTGCACGTCGATCCAGCAGGCCGGCGCGGCGACCACCACATCCGCGCGCCCGAAGCCCAGCCCGCGCACCAGTTCGGCGCGTTCCTCCCAGCGCGGGATTTCCTCGCGCACGAGGTCCTCGCCCGTGATGCCCAGATGCGCCCGGCCCGAGCCGAGATAATGCGCAATCTCCGAAGCCGAGAGGAACAGCACGGCGATGTCGTCCCGACCCGCCACCGCGCCGCGATAGCCGCGCTCGTGCCCGACGCGATGAAGCGCCAGCCCGGCCTGCTCGAAGATCTCCAGGCTGCGCTCCATCAGCCGCCCCTTTGAGGGCACCGCGAGGATCAGCTTGTCCCCGGCGGCCTCTTCGGCGATCGCGGTCATTCCAGAGTCCCCTGCACGGCGGCGAGCAGGCGCTCGGTGTGAATCGCCGAGCCGACCGCCGGCACGTCCTGCGCAGCGCCGATCTCCGCTAGCAGCCCGTCATAGCGCCCCCCGCCCGCGATATGGCCGGCGCGGCCTGCGCCCGGCACCTCGATCTGGAAGACGAAGCCGGAGTAATATTCGAAGTGGCGGCCGAAATCGGCGGAGAACACCGCATTGCTCAAGTCGATATCCGCCTTCTGCATGAGATCGCAGCGGCGGCGATAGCTGTCGAGCGCACCCTTCATGCGCAGGCCGGCTTCGCTGAGCAAATCCTCGATCCGCGCCAGCGCCGCACGCGCCGGGCCGGAGACCGCCAGATAAGCCTCGATCAGCCGGGCGTGGTCGCGCGGTAGCGGGGCTTCGCGCAAATCCGCCGCGCGCTCCAGCAGCCGCTCGGTGATCTCGCCGAGCGTACGCGTGCCGATCAGCGCGATGTCGTGCTCGGCCATGTAATCGCCGACCATGCTCTCGGCCGCGTCGCGGTCCTTCGGGTCCAGCCGCCGCGCCAGCTCGTCCTCCGGCCGGCGCGCAGCCGCCCCGCCCTCGCAGAGCTGCTGCAGCGTGGCGTGAAACGCCTGCGGCCGCCAGAAGCTGTTCATAAGGCGCAAGCGCCAGCGCTCGGGCAGGCCCAATGTGTCGAGCAACGCGCGAAACAGGCCGAGATCGCCGATATGCAGACGGAAATCCTCAAGGCCCGCGCGCGTCACGCCGTCATGGACCAGCGACAGCACCTCGACCTCGGCCTTCTCCCGGTCGCCCGCGCCGAAATACTCGACGCCAGCCTGACGAAACTCGCGCGGCAAAAGCGCGTTGTCCGCCGGCTGATGACGGAAGGCCGGGCCGTTGTAGCAATACCGTGCCGGGATGTCCGCGCCGGGATGGCGTTCCATGTAAAGCCGCGCCGCCGGGATCGTCAGGTCCGGGCGCAGGCAAAGCTCTGTTCCGTC
>CAYYSM010000143.1:0-6393 GCA_964474225.1 uncultured Hyphomicrobiaceae bacterium | reverse complement strand
GGCATCCTGTCCTGGGGGCAGGACCTGGACAGCGAAACCTCGCCGTTCCAGGTCAACCTGTCGTACCAGGTGCCGCGCAAGAAGCAGGCCGATTACATCGGCAAGGAAGAGCTTGAGCGCCAGCGCGCGATCATCGACGAGGGCGGTTTCCCCTTCAAGATGCGCATGGTCGGCATCAAGCTTGGCGGCCAGCCGATCACCGATTACGCCAACGACTTCTGGCTGATTTCCGAGCCGGAAGGCGGGCGCGTCGGTTATGTCACCTCGCCGTGGTGGTCGCCCGAACTGCAGACCAACATCGCGCTGTGCTGGGTGCCGCATCGGCTGTCCGAGCTGGGCACGAAGCTGCTGGTCGAGGTGCCGGAAGCCTACACCATCCGCTCCGGCGAGCCGGTCGAGGCCGAGGTGGTCGAAGTGCCGTTCCGCCCGTCGGTCAACCCGAGCGCCCGCGAACGCGCCAAGGCCCGCGGCCGCGACTGGGCTTACTAAGCTCTGCACCGGGACGGCTCTCCCGGTTGCTGCGATCATCGTCTCCTCTCCGCCGGTCCGGCTTGAATGCCGGGCCGGCTTTTCTGTGCGCGCTGCGGCGGCGCTTGACGGGGCGCGCGGAAGTTGCAACACAGCATGGCAGGTTCAAGCCAAGACCAGAGGGGCGTCCGCCATGCGTATCGATGCCATTCCGATCGGCGATTACCCGCCGCACGATATCAACGTGGTTATCGAGGTTCCCATAGGCGGCGAGCCGATCAAGTACGAGATGGACAAGGAGTCGGGCACGCTGTTCGTGGATCGCGTGCTCTACACCGAGATGCGCTATCCGGGGAATTACGGCTTCGTCCCGCACACGCTGTCCGATGACGGCGATCCGGTCGATGTGCTGATCGCCAATCAGCGCCAGCTTATCCCGGGCGCGGTGATCAACTGCCGGCCCGTCGGCGTCCTCTACATGCGCGACGAAGCGGGCGCGGACGAAAAGATCGTCGCCGTGCCGTCGGGGCGCGTATCGGCGATGTACAACAACATCGACAGCTATCGCGATCTGCCAGAGATGCTGATGCGCCGGATCGCGCATTTCTTCCAGCGTTACAAAGATCTGGAAGACGGCAAATGGGTCGAGATCACCCGCTGGGGCGACGACGCGGAGGCCCGCGAGTTGATCACGAAGGCGATCGAAGCCGGGAAGGCCGGCAAGACCGGATAAGGAACGCGCTATGAGCGAGATGCGGCTGGCCGTGATGGGCGCTGCGGGGCGCATGGGGCGCGCGCTGGTCCGCGCGGTGCATGAATCGCGGCAATGCACGCTGGTCGGCGGCACCGAGGCGCCGGGCGGTGAGGCCGTCGGTCAGGATTTGGGCGAACTGGCTGGCGTGGGTGCGCTCGGCGTTTTTGTCACCGACGACCCGCTTGAGCTTTTCACCCAGTGCGAGGGGATTCTCGATTTCACGGCCCCGAAGGTCACGGCGGAGTATGCCGGACTGGCCGCGCAGGGCCGCATCGTCCATGTGATTGGCACGACGGGCTTCGGCGAGGAGGATGAGCAGCGCATCGCCAGCGCATCGCGGCACGCCACGATCGTCAAGGCCGGGAACATGAGCCTGGGCGTCAACCTGCTCACCGCGCTGACCGAGAAAGTCGCGGCGGCGCTCGATCACGATTACGACATCGAAATCGTCGAGATGCATCACCGCTACAAGGTCGATGCGCCGTCCGGCACCGCGCTGATGCTGGGGGAGGCGGCGGCGACCGGGCGGCAGGTCGCACTTGCCGAGCATGCGGTCAAGGCGCGCGAAGGGCATACCGGCCCGCGACGCGATGGCGATATCGGCTTCGCGACGCTGCGTGGCGGCGATGTCGTCGGCGAGCACACGGTCGTCTTCGCGGGGCAGGGTGAGCGCATCGAACTCACGCACCGCGCGACCGATCGCCAGATTTTCGCGCGCGGGGCGGTCAAGGCGGCGCTGTGGGCGCGCGGCAAGCCGCCGGGCGTCTATTCCATGCGCGATGTGCTCGGCCTGTAAAGAATTTCCACACGGATTTGGAGGATATCACTGCCATGCTCGTGCTCGTTCGCCACGGCCAAAGCGAGTGGAACAAGCTCAACCTGTTCACCGGCTGGCGCGACGTCGAGCTGAGCGAGCGCGGCATCGAGGAAGCGCGCAGGGCCGGCCGCGCCTTGAAAGAGGCGGGCTTCACCTTCGACATCGCCTTCACAAGCGCTCTCAAGCGGGCGCAAGCCACGCTCGACATCATCCTTGAAGAACTCGGGCAGTCCGACATTCCGATCGAGCGCGATCAGGCGCTGAACGAGCGCGACTACGGCGACCTCGCGGGCCTGAACAAGGACGATGCGCGCGAGCGCTGGGGCGAGGAGCAGGTGCATATCTGGCGGCGCTCTTACGACACGCGGCCGCCTGGCGGCGAAAGCCTCAAGGACACCGCCGAGCGCGTCCTGCCCTATTACGAAGAAAAGATCCTGCCGCTGGTCGAGGCGGGCAAGGACGTGATCGTTTCGGCCCACGGCAACTCGCTGCGCGCGCTCATCATGCAGCTCGACGGTCTGACCCGCGAGGAAATAACCCAGCTCAACCTCGCCACCGGCGTGCCCATCGTCTACAAGATCAACCCTGACGGCAGCGTCGCCGAGAAGCAGGAACTGCCGGTCTGAGCCGCGGCGCAATCTTCATAAGTTTTTCCAGAGCGGTTTAGCTCTCATTCAATGCCTGTCTGGCATCCTCTCCTTCGGTTTGTCCGCAGAGGATGTCTGTTATGCGTTGGATTGCGCTCGCGTTGCTCATGGGTCTGATCGCGTTGTCTGGCGCGCGGCAGGATGCGGCGGCGTTCGACAGCGAAACGATCATTCACAAGAGCGCGCTGCCGCAGCCACGGTCCGGGCGCGCGACCATGCCAATCCACGGTCTGACCAACGCGCCGCCAGGCTATGTGGATTTCTGCCGCCGTAACCCGCGCGAGTGCCGCCCGCAGTCCAAGGTTCGCCGCGCCTCGGGGGGAGCCGAGCGGCTCGATCTGACCGCCGACCGCTGGATCATGCTGACTGCGGTCAACAGCTATATCAACGACACTGTGTCGCCAAAGACCGACCGCGAACTCTACGGTGTCGAGGAGCACTGGACGCTGCCGCGCGGCGCGGGCGACTGCGAGGATTACGTGCTGCTCAAGCGCCAGGAACTCATCAAGCGGGGCTGGCCGGAGAGCGCGCTGCTCATCACGGTCGTGCTCGATGAGCAAGGCGATGGTCACGCGGTGCTGATGGTGCGCACGGCGCAGGGTGACTTCGTGCTCGACAACAAGCACTCGCGCATTCTGCTGTGGCGCGACGTGCCCTACACCTTCATCAAGCGCCAGTCTTATCGCTCGCCGCAGCTTTGGGTGTCGCTAACGCCCCGGCTCGGGCGCGGCGCGGTCGCCGCCTCTGGCGCGGATTTGCACTAAGCTAGGGCCCCCCGGTGGTCTCGATGTTGAGCACGCGCCCGCAGTGTTTGCAGTGGACGGCGTCGGCGTCATGCATCTTCAGCCCGCAATCCGGGCAGGTGTAGTGCACCTTGCTGGGCCGGAAGATCACCTGCAGCAGCCGCAGGAATAGACCGACTCCGAACACCAGGATCACCACCGCCAACAGCCGTCCGACCGTGCCCTGCAGGACGATGTCGCCAAACCCGGTCGTCGTCAGCGCCGTGACGGTGAAATAAAGCGCGTCCAAATAGTTGTTGATGCCCTCGTTCGTGCGGTGCTGGAGCACAAACACCAGCGCGGAGATCACGAACACGAAGACGAGCAGGTTGAAGATGCTGTTGATGACCTCTTCGTGCCGGCGGAAGAACGGGTACAGCTCGCGCAGGTCGCGCAGCATGTGATAGGAGCGCAGCAGCCGGAAGATGCGCAGGATGCGCAGGAAGAGGTAGTCCTCCGCCGCGGCCGGCACGAGCAGCGAGCCCAGCACGGCCAGATCGGTCCAGGTGCTAATCTCGCGGAAGTAAACGCGCGTGCTCGTCGAGGCGAGTAACCGGGCCAGCAGGTCGAGCGCGATATAAATGCCGATGCCGATGTCGATCGTGCGGTAGATGTCCGACGGCGGCAGCGCCGTGACCGCGATGAAGTAGACCAGCGTGGCCGTGTCGACCGCCAGCAGCGTGAAGCGAAACACACGGGAATAGGCATTCGTCCCGTAATAAAGCTCGCGGATGAATTTTTTCACGGCGCGCTCACCGGCCCTGGCTGGATGGCAAAACGCGGCGATCTTTCAAAATCTTGGCCGCGGGCGCAAGCGCAAACCGTGTGATGTCAGGCCGTGTCCGCAGGCTTGGCCGCCGCGGGCCGGCGCAGCCAGGCGCCGAGCGCGAACGCCCCGTTGCCGATGACGAGGACTGTCGCAAGGGCGGGGCGAAGTGACAGATGTTCACAATGCCGTCAGATTGCGGCCGCGCGAGAGGTAGTCGGTGGTGCGCATCTCCATCAGGCGCGAGACCGTCCGCTCGAACAGGAAAGCGCCGTCGCCGGCCTGGTAAAGCGCCTCGGGTTCAGCCTCGGCGGTGATGATGAGGCCGGTGCCGGCGTCGTAGAGCGCGTCGATGAGCGTGATGAAGCGGCGCGCCTCGTTGCGCTTTTCTGGTCCCATGACCTGGACGCCCGCCACGAACACCGTGTGAAAGTCGCGGGCCAGCGCCAGATAGTCGTTCGACCCCAGCGGCTTCTCGCACAGATCGGCGAAGGTGAAGCGGGCCGCGCCCATCGCCGCCTCGGGGACGTGGAGGCAGCGCCCCGCAACCGCGATTTCGCGCGGCTCGCCGGCTTGCGTGCCGGTCAGGCTTTCCCACAGCGCCTGCATCTGCGTGCGCGCGTTTTCGTCGAGCGGGTGGAAGTAGAGCGGCGAGCCGGACAGCTTTTCCAGCCGGTAATCCTGCGCGGCCGAAAGCTCCAGCAGCTCCACGCGCTGCTCCAGCTCGGCGATGAACGGCTCGAACAGGTTGCGGTTCAGCCCGTCCTTGTAGAGATCGCGCGGCGGCACGTTGGAGGTCGCCACCAGCACCAGGCCCGCGTCGAACAGCACGCCAAACAGGCGCCCCAGGATCATGGCATCGGCGATGTCCGTGACGTGGAACTCGTCGAAGCAGAGCAGGCGCGTGTCCTTGGCGATCTCCCTCGCTACCTGCTCGATCGGGTCGCCCTTGGCGGTCTTGCGGAATACGGCGGCGCGCTCATGCACATCCGCCATGAAGGCGTGGAAGTGATCGCGGCGTTTCTCAGGGATGTCGACGCTGTTGAAGAACAGGTCCATCAGCAGGGTCTTGCCGCCGCCGACGCCGCCGAAGATGTAAAGGCCGGAAGGCACCTCGCCGCGCTTGCGCGTGAAGAAGGAAAACGGGTCGGTGCGCGTCGGCCGGCGGTAGCGCGCAATGCGGTTGGCCAGCAGCTGGAGCTTCTCCACCGCCATCGCCTGGGCCGGGTCGGGGCGCAGTGCGCCGGCGTGCAGCATCTCGCGGTAGCGCTCGCGGAGTTCTGCGGGCGGGTTGGGTGACATGGCGGCCTTCAGGCGGTGGCTGGGACGGCGCTTTCCGCGCTTATGGCGGTTTCGACGATGAGACGCGCGCCGGTCAAGGCTTGCACCGGCGTCAGCGGGCCGGTTTCGCCGAGGTGCGGGATGTGGATGAAGCCCACGCGGGTGGACGTGCCTTGCGCCCAATGGAGCGCGTGAAAGAGCATGGCGTTGCACAGATAGCGGCCCGGATCGCTGGACAGCGTGACAGGAATGTCGGCCGCAGCCACGGCGCTGGCAATCGGGGCGAGCGGCAGCGTCGCGTCGAGGTTCTCGGCAGGCGAGTCCAGCAGCCGTTGATTTTCCGGAGTCGCGCCCTCTGCGTCGGCGTGTTCGCTCCGCACGTTGAAGGCACGCTGCTCCAGGCAGAAGCCGCGCGCCTCCCGCGAGACGCCGAAGAGGATCACCTGCCGCGGTCGCGCGGACTCCAGCAGTGGGTCAAGCGCAGCCCAGGCGCTTTGCCAACTCACCGGTAGCACCGCCCCCGTTAGCGGGCGCGCATGTGTTCGCGCCAACGTCTGCACAAGCCAGGCGGTGGGGTTCCACGCCACGCCGGGAAACGGGCCGAAGCCGGTAATCAGCACCTCCGGCCCGCTCATATGTCGCCCTCCGCCGTTCCCGGCTCCAGCGCGCTCAGGCCGAGCGCCGCCGCGATCTCCTCCGCCGCCAGGCTGGGCACCAGATCGCCCGCGCGCACGCGCGCCTCCAGCGCCTTCAGCTTCTCGGCAATCGCCGGATCGTCGGTGAGCGCCGCGCGCAGCCGCGCCTCGATCAGATCATGCATCCATGCCACCGCCTGTTCCCGGCGCTTGCCCTGCCATTCGCCGCTGCCCGACATGATA
>CAYYSM010000142.1:0-6408 GCA_964474225.1 uncultured Hyphomicrobiaceae bacterium | reverse complement strand
GCGTGTCCGCCAGCTTGGCCGCGCCGATGTCAATGATCCAGTGCTCGTTCTCGATGTCGGGATATTCCGCCGCCACCTCATCGAAGACTTTGTGGAACAGGCCATCTGTCAGCTTCATGATGTTGTCCTTCGTGAAGCAGGTGACCTTGCGGCGGTTGTTCGCCCGGGCATATTCGAAGGCGTAGCGGATGATCTTCTCGCTGCCGGGCCGCGAGATGAGCTTCAGGCACTGATACACCTCGTCGGTCTGCCGGTGCTCGATCCCGGCGTAGAGGTCCTCTTCGTTCTCGCGCACAACGACCACATCCATGCCCGGATGCTTGGTGTCCACAATGGGCGCGTAGGCCACGCAGGGCCGCACATTGGCGAACAGCCCCAGCGACTTGCGCACCGTCACGTTCAGGCTCTTGTAGCCGCCACCCTGCGGCGTGGTGATCGGCGCCTTGTAGAAGACCTTGGTGCGGCGCAGACTGTCCCACGCGTCGGTCGAGATCCCGGCGGTGTTGCCGGCCAGGTACATCTTCTCGCCGATCTCGATTTCCTCGATCGCCAGCCTCGCGCCGGCCGCCTGCAGCACCTTCAGGCTGGCCTGCATGATTTCCGGGCCGATGCCATCGCCATAGGCGACGGTGATCGGAACTGCATCCGCGCTGCTTTCCATGATTTCCGCTGTCTTGGTTTCCGTATCGTTCATGATGTTGTCCGGAGCAGATCGGGTTGGACATGGCGCATCATAAGTCGTGCCCCGGTCGCGGTCCAGCGTGCGCCGGCCGCCGCCGCCTGTAGCATTAATTGCAAGCCGCGCGGAGCGTAGGGCGCTTTCGGTCGGCGAGACAATTCATTTTTATCAAGAGATCGTTTCGTGAAACAGAACGGTCGGCAGCATCCCGACCGGACTGCTGAGGACCGGCTGCCGGATCTCAGGCAGCGGATCAACGGCGCCGCCCGGATCGCTCACTGAGCAGCCCTGTCGGTACACCTCCAGCATCCGGCCGCCCTCGTGCGCGGTTGCTACTGGCGAATTCGCATTTGCCCGATGGTGTCGGGAAGCTGCCTTCGGCGTGGGGACGCCGAGCATCAGGCGCACCAACGTTCAGCCGCGCGTACCCCTCGCGGGTCTTTATCTGCCGTGCACCAATCATGATCCGAAAAGCAAGTATCGGTTCCCCAGCAAATCGCGCATCAAATCAAACGCGCTTGGCGCGCCAGGCCGTCCTATCGGCGAAAGCTAGGCGGCAAACTGCAGCGAGACGATCTTCTCGTAGTAGGAATTGTTCGCCGCCAGCTCCTCGTGACGCCCCTCGGCGGCGATCCGGCCATCCTGCACGAGTGCGATGCGGTCCGCCTCCTTTACCGTCGACAGGCGATGCGCGATCACCAGAACGGTCTTGCGTTGGGCCTGAGCCCTGCGGCGCTCACACTCGGGCGAGCGCTCCCGCCTGGCGGGCCCGGTCGCCGCACTATGACAGCAGGACGATCACCAGCTCGGAATATTGCAACCCTGTCATTCATGCGATTTTATGTGTGGAACAGTCCCGAAATGCGGATAAAACAATCGAACCTCATGCCTATTCTGACAATGAACCAATATCAGATTCCTGTTTTGGGACATATTTTCATATTTTCCTCATGAATTCGCACTCTGTGATGACCATCTGTAGTGATTGAAGCGCGCGAGCACTGAAAACGATTTACAAACCCCATGTCGTGAAATAAGGAAACTTGCGGCTAGCCGCCTTAAGACAGCGCCCGCCGGGACTACAATGGCCTGCCCTAGATGGTGCGCGGACGCGCCGGCACGATTACAGTAAAGCCCGGCGTGCTGGTCTGAAGCCAGAGACGCGCGAGACTATGCGACAGGATGACCGCCCCGCCGACGCCGGGCGGCCGTCCAAGGAAACGAACCATGTCCAACCTGCCCCCCTGGAAGGCAACCGATGCATCACGCAAATCCTTTCTCGAAGGAGGCGGCGAAGCCGGCGCGCTGATGCGCGCGCATGATTGGGCGAGTTCGCCGCTCGGCCCGCCCGAGACCTGGCCGGAAGTGCTGCAGGTGCTGGTGCGGCTTATGCTGTCCTCCAGCCAGCCAATGTTCCTGGTCTGGGGGCCCGAACGCGTAACCCTTTACAATGACGGCTACGCCGAAATCCTGGCGAGCAAGCACCCCGCGATGGGCAAGCCGTTCCACGACATCCTGGCGGAAATCTGGGATGACCTAGCCCCGATTGTCGCCCGCGCCTATGCCGGCGAGTCGATCCACATGGACGACATCCCGCTGACCATGCACCGCAAGGGCTATCCGGAGGAGACGCATTTTTCTTTCTCCTACACCCCGGTCCGCCATGAGGACGGCACGGTCGCCGGTTTCTTCTGCCCCTGCACGGAGACCACCGAACAGGTTCTCGAACAGCGCCGCGCCCTCCTGCGGGATCGACTGAACGAGCAACTGCGCACGCTCTCGGGAACGCCGGAGGTGATGGAGGCGGCAAGTCGCATTCTCGGCGAGCATCTCGACGTCGACCAGGTCGCCTATGCCGAAATCGACGAGCCGGCGGATCGCGCCATGATCGCGCGCGACTGGAACAACGGCGTCATACCAAGCATCGCCGGCTGCCATCAACTCTCAATGTTCGGCACCTTCTGGGACGACCTCAGGCAGGGCGAGACTGTCGCCATCGGTGACCTCGCGACGGACCCCCGTACCTCGGCTCCGGATAGTCGGGAGGCGTTTGCTCGCCTGTCGATCGCGGGGTCGCTGAAGGTGCCGATGATCAAGGATGGGCGGCTTGTCGCGCTTCTCTGCGTCAACTGCGCCGCGCCGCGCATATGGACGCCCGCCGAGATACGGCTGGTCGAGGAGGTGGCCGAGCGGACCTGGGCGGCCGTGGAATGGGCGCGCTCCGAGGCCGCGCTGCGCGAGAGCGAAGCGAGGTTCCGAGGCACTTTCGAGAATGCGGCAGTGGGCATCGCGCTGATTGGACCTGACGGATCCTTGCTACGCGTCAACGAGCGGCTCTGCGCGATCTTGGGCTACGCCCCGGAGGAGTTGCGTACGAAAACATTCCAGGACATCACGCATCCAGATGACCTCGAAGCCGATCTGGCCGACTACCAGAGAATTTTGGCCGGCGAGATCGAAACCTACACGCTGGAGAAGCGGTACATCCAGAGCGATGGCGAGATCGTCTGGGCGGAGCTGACGGTCGGCTGCGCCCGCAACGAGAACGGGAGCGTCAATTATTTCGTTTCGGTTGTCGAGGACATAGGCAAGCGCAAGCAGGCGGAAGAGTGTGTTCGCGAAAGCGAGTCCAAGCTGGCGGTCGTGACCGCGCATGCCCCTGTTGGCATCGGCCTGTTCGACCGCGAGGGCAGGTGGACGTTCAAGAACCCGATCCTCTCAGAATTATGCGGCGCGTTCATCCCGTCCAGGGACCCTACGATGAGCGCGGTGTGGAAAGCAGTCAACGAAGCCGGGCAGCCCGTCCCGCCGGAAGACTGGCCGGCTAACCGCCTCATCCGCGGTGAAGCGGAAGCACCCGATGTCTACATGTGCGCCAGCAAGCGCGGCGAAGTACGCTGGCTGCGGATTTCGGCAGCGCCGGTCCCGGATAGTGAATACGGGGTCGCAATCATGGAGGACGTGACCGCGGCAAGGCGCGCGGAGGAGCAGCGCGCGCTCCTCATGAGCGAGGTCAATCACCGCGCGAAGAACATTCTCAGCGTCGTGCAATCCATCGCCATGTCGACGGCGGGCGCAGAGGAAAGCGAGTTTGTCGAAAAGTTCCAGCAGCGTGTCCAGGCGCTTTCGGCAAACCAGGACCTGTTAGTCCGCAGCGAGTGGAAAGGCGTCGATCTGCAAAGGCTCGTGCGCGCGCAGTTGGCCCATTTTGCGGATCTGCTCGACGAGCGCATCACGCTGAGCGGCCCCGATGTTACCGTCACAACCGCAGCATCCCAGTCGCTCGGCATGGTGCTGCACGAGCTGGCAACCAATGCGGGGAAGTACGGCGCGCTCACGACGCCAGAGGGCCGGGTCGAAATTGAATGGGGCGTCCGGCAAGACGACCCGGCAACCTCGCTTTTCACGATGCGCTGGCGCGAATCCGGCGGCCCAACGGTCGTCGCCCCAGCGCGCCGCGGTTTCGGCTCCACAGTCACCGGCGACATGGCGCAAATGAACCTGCAGGCCGATGTCCGGTTGGACTATGCCCCCTCCGGCATTGTCTGGGAACTAGAGTGCCCCGCCGGGAACTGCATCGACTCCGCCGGCGATCAACGCCTGAACGGAGCGAGGACCGCGCAGCCCCCCACGAGCTGCGCCGCGCGCTCACGCATCCTCGTCGTGGAGGACGAGGCGCTGGTGGCGCTGGCGATGGCCAGGGCGCTGCAACGCGCCGGGCACGAGGTGCTCGGCCCGACCGGCTCAGTCTCCGAGGCGCTGGCGCTCATGCGCGACGGCTGCGAGGCCGCGGTTCTCGACGTCAATCTCGGCGAGGAAACCTCGGAGCCGATCGCCGAAAAGCTGACGAACGACCAGACGCCATTCCTCACCGTCACGGGCTATGACCGATCGCAGCTCCCGCCGGCCTTCCGGGAGGCGCCGCTGCTGACCAAGCCGGTGAACCTGGAAGCCGTGACGGCGGAGGTGGGCCGTTGTCTTGGGCGCGCGGCCAGCTTCACGCGCTGACCCTGCGCGACCGGCGAAGATAAAAACCGCGAATTTTTCCCGACGGCACTGCGAGCGCGTGCAGCAAGCGCAGCGTTGCGCTGCTCACACGGGGGCTGGACCATGCATGGACCGGGGCGAAGTTCCAGTTGACGGGGTCACCGGGCCTACCTAATCTCGCGGGCTTCCCACAACATGTTCGGCGGTCAGCAGATGTTGCACAACATTTTGACGGTTCGCGTAAACCTTGCGCTGGTGTTTCTCGGCGCGTTCAGCGTCATGCTGCTTATCAAGCTGACCTCCCTGCTGCCGGCACAGTATTATTTCAGCTTTTCCAAGCTTGTCGCCGGCGATCGCGGACCATTCCTTGTGGACCCGCCAAGCGTTTCGGGCGCAAAGCTCTGCCAACTGCTCCGCCAGAACCGGATTTCCAGTGAGGACTTGCAGACGTTCCAGATTGACTGCAACCAGAACGCCGTTGCGGGGCAGACGGAGACAGCTCAGCCAGGCCCGCGATTCTCGCCTCAGGAAATCGACGCGATCTACAACAGCGTGCTGGTCAATTCCGGGGCACTGCAGCAGCGCAGTAGCCAGCTCACCAGCCGGTTCGCGCTCATGCCTCTCCCTGAGGCGGAACTTGAGGAGATTCTGACCAGCGCGCAGACAGTCGATGCCGCCGTGAAGGAACTCTCCCGGCGATACAGCTATCAAGTCAACCAGGGTGTCCAGCAGCCGCTGCGCCAGAACGTGGAGCAGCTTCTCGCCGTCCTGCCCGAGCCGGTCTATACCGGAAGCACGCCCGAGAGGCTCAATCTGCCGCCGATAAGCGCGGCGGAGCAGGCGCGCCTGCGCGCGGCCCATGCGGCCTTCATCGAGGCGGTCAATAACCGTCTGGCGCAGACGCCGCAATCGCCCGTGCGCAAATCCGACCTCGACGGGTTCGTGGAAAACGCCTGGGGCAAGTATGACCTGACCTCCAGGATCACCCGGCATCACACCGAGCCGCTTAATGAGACCATCGACGCTGCGCTGACGAATGCGGTGGCCGCGCAGGGCCTGCAACTCCGCAGCAGCGAGGAGCTTCAGCAGGTCGTCTTTACCGAGCTGTCCACCGCCGGCCTGTGGGATTATGCGGCTTCGGCGCTGATCCGCCTCGGCGCGGTGCTCCTGTTCGGGGTCGCCGCCGGAATCGCGTTCGGGCGGCATGAATTCGTCTCGATCTCGGTGGCCGCGGCGCTTGCGGCCTTCCTGTTGAGCTGGCCGCTCATGCTCATGTGGGAAAACCTCGTCGATCCGAGATGGAACGATCAGCGGCCGCTGTTCCTCGTCTTCTACGGAATTTACATCCTCTCGTTCTATTTCACAGCGCGCTTCGGCGCGGTCCTCGGCGCGCTGATCAGGCGGGGCGTCATGCGAAGGTCCGAGCCGCTGCTGACAACTGCCGGCAACTCGGCCGCAGCCAACGCCGTGACTTTCAAAGATTTCATCATCAATCTGACCGCGTCGGTCTTCATCAACATCGCTGTTTACGCGACCAACATCGTGATCCCGCTGACTGCGGCCGTGACCTGACATGCCGCGCCGCGGCTGGTGGCGGACCGCGCTGACGCTTGCGCTCAGCGGCGCCGCGATCCTCGTGGCGGCCGGTGTCTGGCAGGCGCTTGAGCATGATCGCCGCCGCGCGGATATTGTTGCCACCGCCGCGCAGTCCCCAGCGGCGGCAGCCGGGGCGATCGCCCGCA
>CAYYSM010000141.1:0-6421 GCA_964474225.1 uncultured Hyphomicrobiaceae bacterium | reverse complement strand
CGCCGTCGACGACAATGCGCATGTTCTTGGCCTTGGACTGGATCTGCGTTTGGGTGGCCAGCACATGCTCGACTTCCGAGGTGCCGATGCCATGCGCCAGCGCGCCGAATGCGCCATGCGTCGAGGTGTGGCTGTCGCCGCAGACGATCGTGGTGCCGGGCAGCGTGAAGCCCTGCTCCGGGCCGATGATGTGCACGATGCCCTGCCGGTCATCCAGTTCGTCGAAGTAGTCGATGCCGAATTCGGCGCAGTTGTCCGCCAGCGTCTTGACCTGCAGCGCGGATTCGGGGTCGTCGATGCCGCCGGTGCGGTCGGTGGTCGGCACGTTATGATCGACCACGGCCAGCGTGTTCTCCGGTTTACGCACCTTGCGCCCGGCAAGGCGAAGCCCCTCGAACGCCTGCGGGCTGGTCACTTCGTGAATGAGATGGCGGTCGATATAGATCAGCGACGTGCCGTCTTGCTGGCTGTGCACCAGGTGATCGTCCCAGATCTTGTCGTAGAGCGTGCGTCCGCCGGTTTTCGCCATCTCCTCAACCTCCGGTTATTGTCCCGTTTTCCCGCCTATATCGGCATGCGCCGCGCCAACGCCAACGGCGGGAACCGGGCCGGTTATGATTTCGCCTGCTCGCCCTCGGGCTCCTCGCCCGTCTCCTCCTCCACGGCCGGCACCTCGTCCAGCGTGGCCTCGGTCATCAGCTCGCGCGCCTGATCGACCCAGTTGTCGCGCTCGATCTGACCGCCCAGGCCCAGCGCGTCGTCCACCTTGGCGATATCCTCGTCGGAGAACGCCGCGATCTGGCCGTACTGGATCACGCCGAGCTTGCGCAGCTGCGCCTGAACATCGCTGGTGATGCCCGAGATGCGGGTGAGATCGTCGGGCGCGCCCTTGGGCTTCTTGAAGCCCTTGAATGCCTTGGCGCCGGCGGCCGTGCGGACGCGCGCGTCGCGCCGCTCGGGGATGCGCGCTGCCTTACCGCGCAAGCCGCGCAGGTAATAGAGTTTGGCCCGGCGCACCTTGCCGCGGCGCATGACCTCGATGCCTTCAATCAACGGCGAATAAATCGGGAATACGCGCTCCACCCCCTCGCCATAGGAGATCTTGCGCACGGTGAAGCTTTCCTGCAGGCCGTGGCCGCTGCGCGCGATGCACACGCCCTCAAACGCCTGAACGCGCTCGCGGTTGCCCTCGACGACGCGCACGTTCACGCGCACCGTATCGCCCGGCTGGAAAGGCGGGACGCGGCGCTTCTGCTCGATCGCGGCGGCCTGCTCCCGTTCGATTTCCTGAATGATGTTCATGGTTCAAAACCCTCTGCCGCGGGCCGCGCAGGACGCGCTGCCGCCAGTTACCGTTTTCGCCACATGCATGGGAAGTTGTGGGAGGTGATAAAACACTTTCACTCGCTTGTCGACCGTTTTGCAAACAGAGTGTGACAAAGGGAAAACGTCAGGGCTGGCGCTCGGGCTGGCCGGCTTCGGGAGGCTCATCTGGGCCTCGCTCTGTCTGGGTCTCCAGCGCAGAGTCGGCATCAGCCATTTCCTCGGCCCAGAGGGTGGCCGAGGGCGCGGGCTGCGATGGACCGAGCACGTAATCGCTCTGCTCCTCCGGCGCGGCGCGGCGGGTCATGCGGTAGATCGTGAACGCGGCGATCCCCAGATGGATTAGCGCGAGGTAGGCAACGAAACCCTCCGTCCCGAACAAGCTCATAAGCCAGCCCGCACCGGATGGTCCCAGGATCGCGCCCGCGCCGAACAGCAGCACGAGGGTCCCGCTTGCCGCCACCATCTGGTTCGGCTCAAGCCAGTCGTTGGTGTAGGCAAGAAAAAGCGGATAAAGGCTGAGCACCAGCCCGCCCATCAGCGCGCAAGCCAGCAGCAGCGCCACAACGGAGACCCCGGCGACCGCCTGCATCAATAACGAGGCCAGCGCGGCGGCAATGGCAATGCCGAGGATCACCTTCCGCCGATCGAACACATCGGACAGCTTACCCAGCGGCCACTGCAGCACCACTCCGCCCATGACCAGCGCGATCATGAACACGGAGACCTCTCCAACCGACAGCCCCAGCTTGCTGGCATAGACCGGCGCCATGCCAAGGATCACGCCTTGGCCAATGCCTGTCGCGAAACAGCCGATTGCGCCGAGCGGCGCTTTGCGGACGATGTAAAAGAGACTCACAGATTGCGGCGTCGAAACATCCGGCTGGGGCGTCGCGGTCAGCAGGATCGGCACCAGCGCGATCGAGATCACAATCGAACACAGGATGAACAGGGCGGACGTCTCGGGCGGCGCGGCGTTCAGCATCACCTGACCGGCGGCAAGCCCGAGATAGCCGATGACCCAGTACAGCGCGAGGATGCTGCCCCTAAGGTTATTCGGCACGCTGTGGTTGAGCCAGCTTTCGGTGACGACATACAGGCCGGCGAAGCTGAGGCCGGTGACAAAGCGCATCGCCGTCCAGACGGTCGGTTCGATGAACAGGCTGTGGACAAGGATGGCGATCGACGCGAGCGAGGCCAGAGCGCCGAAGGTCCGGACATGGCCGACATTGCGGAGCAATGCAGGGGTGAGCAAGGAGCCTGCAAGGAAGCCGAGGTAGAAGCCCGACATCATCAGGCCGGTGATCCCGTCGCCAAACCCCTCGGATTCGGCGCGCAGACCCAGCAGACTGCTCTGCAGGCCATTGCCCGCCAGCATCGCGCCCATGCCGAGCAGGAGCGCCCAGATCTTGAGCGCGGCAGAAGCTGTGGTGTCCGGACGGGGCGCGGCGGCGGTCGTCATTTTCGCTCTCCGTCAATATGCGAGCCGCCGCAGCGCCCAGGATGGCCCTTTACGATCCGGCCAGTGTATTCGCCAGAAGCTCCTTGAAGGCATCCCACGACTTCTCGTCCGCGCGCTCCTGATAGCGGTCGGAGCCGAAGACCGTGAAGGCGTGCCGCGCCCCGGAATAAACCTCGATCTCGTAGGGTACGCCCGCGGCTTCGAGTTCGCCCGACAGTTGGCCGACCTCGTCCATCGAGATGAGCCGGTCCGCACCGCCATGCAGAACCAGGATCGGCGGCGTGTCCGCGGAATAGCTCTGCCCCTCCGGCGTGGAGAGCCCGCCGTGGAAGCTTGCATAGCCGACGACATTCTCCGCCTGGCCCGAGCGCGCCAGCTCCAGCGTCGCCGCGCCGCCGAAGCAGTAGCCCATCACGACCGCATCGCCGCCGCCGAGCCGCCGCGCCTCGTCCAGCCCCGCGAGGATCAGCGTGCGCATCGTCTCGCGGTCGTTGTAGAGCTTTTCGGTCTCGGCCTTCTTCGCGCCGGTCTCTACCGGGCGGTTGCCCTTGCCGTAAAGATCGACCGCGAAGGCGTCATAGCCCATTTCCGCAAGCATGTCGGCGCGCTGACGCTCATAATCGGTCAGCCCGTCCCAGTCGTGGATGATGAGCACGAGGCCCGCGGCATCCTCGCCCGCCTCGGCGTGATAGCCTTCATAGGCCGCGCCATCGATCTCGTAGGTCACGGCCTCGCCGGCCGATGCCGCGCCGGCGAAGCACAGCGCGGCCAGCATCGTCAGCAGGTATTTGATCATGATGCTCCCCAAAATAATGTCCAGAACGCGCGGCGCGCCCTTTTCAGGGCTTTCGTATCCGCGCTTTGGTCCGCTTTAGCATCAATATCTGCCATATGCGAGGCAGCGCGCTCTGTCGGCCACCTGTTTTCCGAGCCGCCGCGCTCATTTCCGCTAGGAACGGGATTGGGGGCATGGCATGACCCTTTTGAAGCTTGCGCTTGGCCTGGCGCTGCTGCTGGGCGGCGGCGAGGCACTGATCCGCGGCGGGCGCTGGCCTCCTTTGCCATCACCGACTCGCGCATCACGCGCCGCGAGGGCGCTGCGTTCCTGCTCGGTGATCCGGTCTATCTGGCGCTGCTGATCTCACCAGGGCACCTGACGCACGCGCCGCAACACCGGATCAGGACGCGGCAAAGTCAAGATCGGCCGGGGAGATCAGCACGTCGAACTGTTCGCACCAGATCACGACGCTGGGATAATCCTGCAGGTTGACGCCTTCGGGGATCGGGTATCGCTGACTGCCCTCAAAACTGCGAAGCTGCCCGAGATCGACGAACATCGTGCCGGTTACATCGCCGGATGAGCGGATATTCGCCTTGGGCACCAGATAGACGTGGTATTTCGGCCCCGGCCCGACCTTGAAGCTCGGCTCAAGGAACACCGTGCCCTCGTAAACCGTGACCTCGCCTTCGCCCCAATGAATCGGGTCGCTGGGATCGGCATGGATGAAGGTGCCGCGCGCGACGACCTGTGTGCGTTCTTCGGCGGCCAGTTGTTCAGCGGCTGGCGGCGGCGGAAAGACATAAGGGAACAGAAAGAAGCCAAGCGCCACGCCGAAGCCCGTACCGAGCACGGCGCCGATCAGAAACGTAATGGCCAGCCGCATGATCCACCTTCCCACGCGCTTCCCGGCGCCTGCGCGCCTGTCACAAGCTGATTACCCCGGCCCGGCGCGGCGGGAAAGCTCAAACAGGGCGCAATCGGCATGGCTCGCGGAGTTTTGAACGACGGTTCTGGAGCGCATGGAGCGGGCCGATCAAGGCCAAGGCGAGACGCGCCGCCTCAAAGTCTCGGCCCGACATAGGGCGGATATTTGCGCGCATCGACGCAGGCCGAGCCGTCCCAATAGTAAAACTCGCCGCAGCTGCGCGGGCGGCGCGCGTAGAACTGTTCGCTTGGCGCATCGGTGCCATCGCCCAGATGCGGGCGGCGCGGGTCGAAGCCGCGCTCCTTGCGATCCGGTTCGTCGGGCGGCGTGAGCGCATCACGGGCGTCGTCATCTGCATAGCCGCGGGGCGGCAGATAGTAATCGTCATAGCGCGGACCGCGATAATAACGGCGCGGCCGGTCATAGCCATAAGGATCGCCGTAGCGCGGCCGGTCGCGATAGTGGCGCTCGGGGAGGAACGGGAGCGGTTCCTCATCGTAACCCGGCTCAGCATAGTAATCCCGCTCGCCGTAATATTCCTGGTCCTCGTCGTACCGGGGCGGCGGGCCGTACCGCTCGTAGCGCTCCTCATAGGCGCCCGGCGGCGCATCGTAATAGTCGACCGGCCCATAATACTGCGCCGAAGCGGCTTGCGCGCCGGCGAGCATCGCTCCGGCGGCCATCAACACGGTCAATACGCGCGACATTTCTGTCCCCCATCGGATGAGCGGCCAATCGATCGGCAGCCGGTCCTGGCGTCCGGCCCGTCTCGGGACAGAGTAGCGTCATTTTGAGACAAACTTGATCGGAAACCGCGCGGAGAGTTAATGCTTTCGCGCCGGGCCGATCCGTTCGGCCAGCCGCTGGCCCGCGCCGCAGCTATAGGTCCAGCCGAACATGCCGTGACCGACGCTGGCCGACAGACCGTCGATGCGCGTCGGGCCGACCAGCGGCAACCCGTCCGGCGTCATCGGCCGCTCGCCTGCCCAGCCATGCGGCTCGGCGTCGTAATCCGCCGCATCGGGCACGAGCCGCTGGGCCATCTCGGTCAACTTGCGGATGCGCGCATCCACCACCCGCTTGTCGCCGCGCGCGAACTCGGCGAAGCCCGCCACGCGGAAGCGCTCGCCCAGCCGGCAGAAGACGACCTTGTTGGCGGCGTCCGTGATGTTGACGGACGGCGCGCCCTGGCGCGCGGGCAGCGTGATGCTGAAGCCCTTGATGGGGTAGATCGGCAGGCGCAGCCCGGCGGTGCGCGCCAGCGGTTCGGCGTCAGGGCCCGTGGCCAGAACGTAGTGGTCCGCGCCCATGCGCCCTTCCGACGTTTCCAGCCCGCTGACCGCGCCGTTCTCCCGCACGATCCGCCGGACCTGAACGCCGGTATGCTTGCGCACGCCCAGTTCCCTCTCGCACACCGCCATCAGTTCGCGGCAGAAGGCGCCCGCATCACCCGCCTCGTCGCCCGGCGCATAGACGCCGCCCGCGAACGCCGCGCCGTAGGCTTCCAGCGATGGATCGAGCGCGACGCACTCTTCCCGGCTCAGGCGGCGCTGCTCGACGCCCGCCTCCCGTTTCATCGGGATGGTCGCCGCGGCCTTGTCCAGCGCCTCTTCGCTGTGATGCAGAACCATCTTGCCGGTGCGGCTGTAATCGAAGCGCAGGTCATGCTCGGCGAGCAGCGCGTGCAGCGCATCGCGCGACTCAACGCTCAGGCCGAGCGCGGCCCTGGCATTGCGCTGGAAGCGCGCCCGCGTGCAGTTGCGCAGGAACCGCATCCCCCAGCGCATCAGCTTCAGGTCGAACAGCCGCGTCATGACGTATGACGGCTCCAGCCCTGCGATAATGCGCGGCAGCTTCGGCACCAGCTCAGGCCGCGCCATCGGCTCGACATAGGAGTAGCTGAGCTGGCCGCCATTGGCGAAGCTGGTGC
>CAYYSM010000140.1:0-6433 GCA_964474225.1 uncultured Hyphomicrobiaceae bacterium | reverse complement strand
GGAATTTCCGCAAAAGGCTTGCCGTCCCACGCGCCGAAGTCCTGCTCCCACAGCCGCGCATCCTCGTCCGCCGCCGGACCATCCGGCCAGATCGCCGCCGCCGTCTCCCCGCAGCGCCGCGCCGGGCTGCTTACGCGTCGCTCGACCCCGCGCAGCAATTCTCGCAGCACCGCGATCCCCGGCTCGCCCTCAATCCGCGCGGGCACATCGACGCGGCCGTATAGCCGCCCCTGCGGCTCCGACGGCGCATGGCGGATCAACAACAACCCCGGCTGCGACGGTTCGATGGACACGCGGCCTTCCCTTTCTGCGCGGATTCTGCTTTGTCATGAAACCATGTCGAAGTCGATACTCGTGACCGGCGGGGCGCGATCAGGCAAGAGCGCCTTTGCCGAGCGGCTGGCGCGGACGCTGGGGCCCGCGGCGGTCTATATCGCCACCGCCGAAGCGCATGACGATGAGATGGCCGCGCGCATCGAAGCCCACCGGGCGCGGCGCGGCGAGGGCTGGACCACCCTCGAAGCGCCGCTCGATCTGGTCGGCGCGCTGAAGGCGACGGACGGCGCCCCGCGCCTCGTCGACTGCCTGACGCTGTGGCTCAGCAACCTGATGTTCGCCGAGCGCGACTGGGAGGCCGAGGGCCGCGCGCTGGCCGAAGCGATCCCACGCCAGGCCGCGCCGGTCGTGATCGTCACCAACGAAGTCGGTAGCGGCATCGTGCCCGAAAACGCGCTCGCCCGCGCTTACCGCGACGCCGCGGGGCAGCTCAACCAGATGATCGCCGCCGCCGTTGATGACGTTTACCTGACCGTGTCGGGGATTCCTGTAAGGGTGAAGCCGAATGACCATGCCGTTTAGCCTGACCAGCCTCGATGACCTCGCCGGGCTGGTTGACAAGCTGCCGACCTCCGACGCCACCGCCGCGCAGGCCGCCCGCGCGCGGCAGGACACGCTGACCAAGCCGCCCGGCTCCCTCGGGCTGCTGGAGCACCTGGCGGTGTTCATGGCTGGCTGGCGGGGCACCCCGCGGCCGTGCATCGATCGCGAGCAGGCGCTCGTTTTCGCGGGTAATCACGGCATCTGCGCGCAGGGCGTTAATCCGTTCCCGCAGGAGGTGACCGCGCAAATGGTCCAGAACTTCCGCGCGGGCGGCGCAGCCATCAACCAGCTTTGCGGCGTGAGCGGCGCAGAGCTGTCGGTCATCCCGCTCGATCTCGACAAGCCGACGCGCGACTTCACCGCCGAACCGGCGATGAGCGGGGGCGAATGCCTGGACGCGCTCAACCGCGGCGCCGAAGCCGTGGACGCGGAGGCGGATATCCTGGTCCTCGGCGAGATGGGCATCGGCAACTCCACGGTCGCGGCGGCGCTGGCCTGCGCGCTGTTCGGCGGGCGCGCGGAGGACTGGGTCGGCCCCGGGGCGGGCGCGGATGACGCGGGCGTGGCGCGCAAGGTCGCGGCGATCGAGGCTGGGCTGACGCTACACCCTGAGCGCGATGCGGTCAGCGTTCTATGCACCTTCGGGGGGCGCGAGCAGGCGGCGATTTGCGGCGCGGTGCTGGCGGCGCGGGCGCGGCGCACGCCCGTCCTGCTTGACGGGTTCATCTGCACAGCGGCGGCGGCCGTGCTGCACGCGGTGGACGAGAGGCTGCTGGATCATGCGCTGATCGGCCATGTCAGCGCAGAGCCGGGGCATCGCCGGCTGCTGCAGGCGCTGGGCAAGCGTCCGGTGCTGGATTTCGACATGCGGCTCGGCGAGGGGACTGGCGCGGCGCTGGCGCTCGGCGTGGTGCGCGCGGCGCTGGCCTGCCACAACGGCATGGCGACCTTCGACGAGGCCGGGGTCAGCGGCGCATGAGCGCAGCGGCGCAGCGGCTGGCCGAGCTGCGGCTGGCCTTCGTGTTTCTGACGCGCCTGCCCGTTCCGCTGGATGAAGCCCGGCCATCAACGGTCGCGGAGGCCGGCTGGGCGTTTCCCATTTGCGGCGCGGTCGTGGGGCTGGTCGCGTGGCTGGGCTATGCCGCCGGGGCGGCGCTGGTTCTGCCTGCCCTGCTCTGCGCGCTGTTCGCAATTGCGGCGAGCGTGCTCGTCACCGGCGCGCTGCACGAGGACGGGCTGGCTGATTTCGCCGACGGCATTGGCGGCGGGCGCGACCGGGCGCGCAAGCTGGAGATCATGCGCGACAGCGCGACCGGCAGCTATGGCGTGCTGGCGCTGATCCTTGTGGTGGCGATCAAGACGGTCGCAATCGCGGAGATCGCGGGAACCGCGCTGCTGGCCACGCTGGTCGCGCTCGGCGCGGCGAGCCGGTTGGCGATGGTCATCGCGCTCGCCCTTATGCCGCCGGCGCGCGCGGATGGGCTGGGCAAGGACGCCGGCGCGCCGAGCTTCTGGCGCATCGTGGTGGGTCTGGCGCTTGCGCTGCTGGCGGCCGCGCCGCTCGTGCTGGGACGCTCGCCGCGGCGGCGGTCCCCGCAATCATCGCGTGGCGGCAGATCGGCGGGCAGACCGGCGACGTGCTCGGCGCGATCCAGCAGATCGGCGAAATCGGCGGCTGGATCGTGCTCCTTGCTCTCGTCAATCTCGCCTTTTGACCATCCGAAATCGAAGTCGAACGCCCGTGTATTAAGCCGAGGGCGGCGTGGGGAACAGGTCGCGCACATGATCGGGCAGCATGTGCTTGATGTCGTCCATTTCGCCGCTGGGGATGTGCTGCTCCATCACCGCAAACACGGCTTTCGAGGCATCGAGCGCGTTCATCGGCGCGATGTGGCTGAGTTCGTGGTTCACCTTTTCGAGGAATTCATCGCGCGAGCGGAATTTCTCCGGCTTGCCGGTCGGCCGGTAGCCTTCCCAGAAAATGCCGCGCACGAGCATCGGCAGCTCAGCGCTCAGGTGGAATGCCTCCTCGACGCTCAGCCGGTCGCGGACCGCGAACAGCACGCCGCGCAGCGCGTGGTAGCAACGCTGCTTGTCGGGGCCGATATGCTCGCCGATGTCGTTGAGCCAGATATGGGTGGATTGCAAAGTCTTGTCGAAAACTTCCAGGCCAGTGGTCGACATGGTTATCTCCGTATCGCGTAAAATCTGAGGAACGGCTTCCTTTGCATCGCCGGATCGCGGCGCTACCCTGCTCTCTGATTTAACGCTGCGCCTGCACGCTTCGTTCCCCAACGCTGCCGAAGGCATTGCCGGTCCGTTAAGCGCGCACACGCCCTGGCGGTTCGTTCGACGTACATCGGGCTTGCGACGCCGATTGCAGCAGAAATTTCTTCTCTTCCGGCTTATCGCGATCCAGACAGCGAATACTGCATAAATTCAAATTTTATCATTTTATCTAGCGAATTTTTGAAGTTTTTCATCTAACGCTGATCATGGCGCACAAGTGGGAGGGAAGCACCATGATCAGCCTGACCAGGCTAGGAGCGTTGTTTTTACAGGGCTGCCGCGAGCCGAACTGCGTTCGCATGCGCCACTTGCTCGATACATGCTATGAACCGGAGTATCAGCGCCTTGAATCGGAAGGACGGCCGCTGCGCTGGGTCAGCGAAGACAGGCTGAAACAGTATTCGCGCGAGGGCTGGCGGCCCGTGACCAAACCCGATTCTTCCGGGTGCCCGACAGTGTTCATGGACAGAACCGGCGCACTCGTGCTGCTTTATCAGGCCGAGACGCGAGCGCCGGCACAGACGCCCGCCATGCGCGGCATACAACCCCGCTTTATCTGTACACCCGCAAAAACCCGGCGCAGTTGGCGGCTTTCTGAATCACTCCGATGAGTGAAACTGAGGGGAGATCGTGCGGCAGGCGGGGCTTTTCGGGCTTTCGGAGCATCTGGAGCAGCTGAGCAAGGCCGCGCAGAAGGATGTCGATGCGCGCTGGACGGTGGAGGTCTCCAAGGCCAAGCCAGCCAAACAGGGCTCTGACATTCACCACAAGAAGCCTAAGGGCCGGCCGATGAGCGAACCCACCGCGCGCGACGAACGGCTGTAGTTTAAAGCGGCCTGCCGGTGGCTTCGCGTGCGTTGCTCGGTTTGATACGGTCGTACCCCCAATGGGGTCAAGCTAGTCGGGTCAGAGCGGGAAGCGTCCAAGGTGCAGTCACCCAAACGGTCGTTAAATCCATCATTGGGCGCATGGCGGGGTCGTTGGCGGGGCATAAAATGTTTGTCCACGCCTTCAGTGACCGTTCGCGGGACCTATTCATCAGCTGTGTTCGCACCATTTTGATGTAATCAGAAGCGAACCGCGAAGAAATCGCTGCTGCAGCATCACGGCCAAGGACGCTTTCGCGTCGCTGGGAAGCCCAGGATTACCGAACCGCTGGACGCAGACGCCACCAAGGTCGATAACTGTGATATTAAAACGTCGTCCTCGGGGCGGTGCATCTGGGCGACTCTATCCGTTCCCGCTGGCAGTTGGCGCGCCCAGCAAATAGAGCGCGATCATCGCGACGGGTTAAATTCAGTAATCGGCGCTTGCAACCTGCGAAGTCTATACTGACAAGGTAATGCCGTTGAGCGTATGTACTGACCGCTCGAGGATTTTTAGGGCACCGTCCCAAGCTATAACTGGCTGGCTGCGGATTAACCTGCCGCGGTCGGTCTCGCTGCGACCTTCTGCAGATGGTTATCGGTCCAGAGCTGCATCCCCGCCATTCGCAGCGCAAGCGATATCCCCATTCGCCCTAATATCTGCGCAGCGCTTCCCCAGCTCTGGATTGGGGCTATCGAATTTTCGCTAAGTCATTGATTTTATTGGTGCCGGCTGCAGGAATCGAACCCGCGACCTACTGATTACAAATCAGCCGCTCTACCAACTGAGCTAAGCCGGCTTTCTCGAACCGCTGCGTGCCGCGATACCGTGAGCCCACCAGGGCAGTTGCCCGCTCGCGCCTTATTCCGCGACAGGCTCCAGCCGCAAAATCCGTCCGTCCGGCGCGTCTGTCAAGACATAGAGCAGGCCGTCCGGCCCTTCGACCACATCGCGGATGCGCGCGTTCAACGCGCCCAGCAGCTCCTCCTGCCCGACGACCTCGTCGCCGTCCATCTCCAGCCGCCGCAGATGCCGGTGCGCCAGCGCGCCCATGAAGATATCGCCTCGCCACTCCGGGAACGCATCGCCATCATAGAAGGTCATGCCGCTCGGCGCGATCGACGGGTCCCAATAGACGACCGGCTGTTCCATACCGGGCGCTTCGGTCTTTTCGGAGATGATCGCGCCGGAATAGTCGATACCGTATGTGATCGCGGGCCAGCCATAGTTCACGCCGGGCTGCAGTATGTTCAGCTCGTCGCCGCCGCGCGGCCCGTGCTCATGCGCCCAGATCGTGGTGGTGCCGGGCCGCAGCGCAATGCCCTGCACGTTGCGGTTGCCATAGGTGTATATTTCCGGCTGCGCGTCCTCGCGGCCAACGAAGGGGTTGTCCTCCGGCACGCTGCCATCCGGGTTGATGCGCACGATCGTGCCGAGATGGTTCTCGATGCTCTGCGCCTGATCCAAGTAGCTGTAGCGGTCGCCGAGCGTGACAAAGAGCGTGCCGTCCGGGTGGAACTGCAGCCGCCCGCCATAATGCGCGCCGCCCGGCGTCTTCGGCTCGACCGCGAAGATCATCTCGACATCGCGCAGGGCCATGGCGTCGAGATCCAGCCGCCCGCGCGCGACCTCCGTACCGGCATTGCCGGGCCGCCCGCCGGCATAGGCGAAGTAGATCAAGCCGTTCCGTTCGTAATCCGGGTCGAGCGCCACATCGAGCAGACCGCCCTGCCCGCCGACCATCATGCGCGGCAGTCCCGAGATGGACTCAGGGACCAGTTCCCCGTCGCGCACGAGGCGCAGGCGGCCGTCGCGCTCGGTCACGAGCATCTCGCCGCCGGGCAGGAACGCCAGGCCCCACGGATGCGCCAGCCCGCTCGCCACCGTCTCGACGCGATAGTCATGCTGCTCGGACTGATAAACCTCCGCTGCCGCTGGCCCATGCCACGCCGCCGCCGCCAGCAGCGCCGCCGCGCTCAAGCTCGCCGCCCGCGCCATCGTCCATCCGCTTTGCCGTCCGGCCACGCTTCTCTCCTTGGCTTCAACCTGCGCTCCTTCACCAATTAGGGTTTCAGCCCCCCACAATCCAGCGCGCGCCGGCGCGATTTCGCCTTGTTGCAGCGCGGAAGCCGGTTTAAACGGGCGCTGGCAAATTCTTGTATCGTAGGCGGAGGCGCGGGCCGCCAACCGGGGCCGGCAACCGGAGGACACGCCGACATGACGACCGAACACGCGCTGGCGCGGGTGCACGATATCGCGCGGCGTCTGGCCCGCCAGCCGCATGTCATTTGCCTGGACTATGACGGCACGCTGACGCCGATCCGCCCCTCGCCGCCCGAGGCCATCCTCGATGACGACATGCGTGCGGCGCTGGTGAAGCTCGCCGGGGTGACGCCCG
>CAYYSM010000139.1:0-6450 GCA_964474225.1 uncultured Hyphomicrobiaceae bacterium | reverse complement strand
AGCGCGGCACCTTCGAGGTGCTGATGGAGGCGCACGGCGTTGACGAAGGCTGGTTCGGCCAGGCCACCGAGCTGACCTCGACCGAGCAGTCCGGCGCGCTGTGCGACGGCAACATCGACGCCTACGGCTACACGGTCGGCGTGCCGAACGCAGGCGTGGCCCAGGCGGCTGACGGCTGCGGCGCCTACATCGTCGACCTGCAGACCGACGCGGTGCAGCAGCTGGTGGATGAAAACCCGTTCTACGCCTTCACCACCATCCCGGAGGGCACATATTCGACCACAACCGAGGACGTGACGACTTTCGGCGTGATGGCGACCTTCGTGACCACCGCCGACGTGCCGGAAGACGTTGTGTACGAGGTGACCCGCGCCGTGTTCGAGAACCTCGACGACTTCCGCAAGCTGCACCCGGCCTTTGCGAACCTGACGCCGGAGCAGATGATTTCCAAGGGCATCTCGGCCGAGATCCATCCGGGCGCGATGAGGTACTACAAGGAAAAGGGCTGGATGTAACATCCGCCTGATTTCCTCGCATGAACAAGGAGATGGGGGACCAACGGACGGCCTCGGCCGGGCCGCCCCCGCTCCGGTTTCTCGCCTTTCCCCCGCGATCTTCAGGACAGCGCGAGCACGGAGCATCAGATGAGCGACGACAGCGGCAAGCGGTCCCCGTCGGCGCCAGAGGCCAGTGAGTCCGATAACGTAGCCGAGGAGATGCTGCGCCAGGACACCGGGCAGGTCACGCTGGCCGGCACCTGGGCCTGGGCGTTCTCCGGCATCGCGCTCGCCTGGTCGCTATTCCAGCTCTGGATCGCCTCACCGCTGCCGTTCATGCTGCAGTTCGGCCTGGTCGACGGGGTTCAGGCGCGCGCGCTGCACCTGAGCTTCGCGCTCGTTCTCTGTTTCCTCGCCTTCGGCGCGGTGCGCAAGGCCGGCATCCGCGCGCCGAGCTGGCTGGATATCGGGCTGGCCGTCGTCGGCGGCTTCTGCGCCTCCTACCTGTTCTGGAACTGGGACGCCCTTTCCCAGCGGGCCGGCATCCTGCTGGAGTATGACGTTTTCGGCGTCACAGTGCCGGTCGAGGTGATCATCGGCGGGATCGGCATCCTGGTGCTGCTCGAAGCGATCCGCCGCGCCATCGGCATCCCGCTGGTCATCGTCGCCGTCGTTTTCCTGGTCTATTCGCTGTTCGGCCAGTCGATGCCGGAGTTGATCTCGCATCGCGGCCTGTCGCTCGACCGGCTGGTGGGCTACCAGTGGCTCACGGGCGAAGCGATCTTCGGCATCCCGATAGACGTCACGACCCGCTTTGTCTTCCTGTTCGTGCTGTTCGGCGCGCTGCTGGACCGCGCCGGCGCGGGGCAGTATTTCATCGACCTCGCTTTCGCACTGGTCGGGCGCTATCGCGGCGGACCGGCCAAGGCCTCCGTGCTCGCCTCCGGCATGACCGGCATGATCTCCGGCTCATCCATCGCCAACACGGTCACGACGGGCACCTTCACGATCCCGGTGATGAAGCGCACCGGGATGCCCGCGCGCAAGGCTGGCGCGATCGAAGTCGCCGCCTCGACCGACGGACAGATCATGCCGCCGATCATGGGCGCGGCGGCCTTCGTCATGGCGGAGTTCATCGGCATCGCCTATTTCGACGTCGTCATTCACGCGTTCCTGCCGGCGATCCTGTCCTATATCGGCCTGTTCTACATCGTTCACCTGGAAGCGACGAAGCTGAACCTGCGTCCGATGGCCGAGGCGGATATTCCGCGCGCCGGGAAAATATTCTGGAGCGGCGCGCATTTCCTGCTGCCGATCATCCTGCTGGTCTACCTGCTCATGGTCGAGCGGATGACGACCGGCACGGCGATCTTCTACTCCACCATTTTTCTGATGGCCGTGATCGTTGCACAGGAGGTCCGCCGCACGGTCAGCGAGGGGGCCGGGCTCGTGACCGGCGTGACCGATGGCTTCTGGGTCGTGGTCGCCGGGCTGATCCAGGGCGCGAAGAACATGATCTCCGTCGCCATCGCCGTGGCGGGCGCGGGTATCATCGTCGGCGCGGTCGGCTCCACGGGCCTCAACAACGCGCTCATTGGCGTCGTGGAGGCGATCGCGGGCGGCAATGTCTACATCCTGCTGGCGATGACGGCCGTGCTCTGCCTGATCCTCGGCATGGGCCTGCCAACCACGGCCAACTATCTGGTCGTCGCGTCGCTGATGGCCCCGGTGCTGGTGGAACTGGGCAGCGCGGCCGGACTCGTTCTGCCGCTGATTGCGGTGCACCTGTTCGTCTTCTATTTCGGGCTGATGGCCGACGTGACGCCGCCGGTGGGCCTTGCGGCCTATGCCGCCTCGGCAATCTCGCGCGCCGACCCGATTAAGACCGGCGTGCAGGCCTTCATCTACTCCATCCGCACGGCGATCCTGCCGTTCATCTTCATCTTCAATCAGACGCTGATCATGATCGGGATCGAGAGCATCCCCTACGCGCTGATGATCATCGCGGTCTCGCTTATCGCTATACTCTGTTTCACCTCCATCACCTTCCGCTTCATGTTCGTGAAGCTGAACTGGCTGGAGATGATTGCGCTTGCGCTGGTTGTCGTCGCGCTGTTCCGGCCCGGCTTCTTCATGGACCGCATCTACCCGCCCTATGAGCGACTGACCATCGCGGAAGTGAGCGAGGGTGTGGAGGCGGAGCAAGTGCGTTTGCACATCACGCGCGAGACGCCCTATGGCGACCGGTTCCGGCTCTATGTGTTCGAGCGCGAGGGCGACGCGCCGCTCACCTGGGAGGCGCTGGGTCTGAGCGTGGAGCAGGCAGGGGAAGGCAACATTCGCGTCACCGATCCGGGCTTCATGACCCGCGCGGAGGACGCGGGCATCGAATTCGGCAACATCATCACGCGCGCGGACCGCAGCGTGCCGGGCCAGCCGGCGAAAGAGCTGATGTTCATCCCCGCGCTGTTGCTGCTCGCGCTGGTGGTGGCGTGGCAGCGGCGGCGGCTGCGCGCGCAGGGCCAGCCGACCGAGGCGGCGGCTCCGGCCTCAGCAGAGTAGCGTTGCGCGCAGGGTAGCGGCGTCGGCCGGCGCCATGATCCCGCGGCCGCTCTCCCGCGCGGCCTCGGCGGCCAGAGCGACCAGCACGGCATTTGACCCCGCCACGCGCCCATCCGGCAGCCACAGGTTGTTCTCGAAGCCCACGCGTACATGCCCGCCCTCGGTGATCGCGGCCTGCGCGCAAGCGTGCTCCTGCTGGCCGAAGGCGCAGATCATCCAGGTCGCCTTCGCGCCGCCCAGCGCCTGCAAGAACGGCGAAAGATCATCCGGCGTTGCCAGCTGCCCCTCGTTATAGCGGCCCAACACGAACAGTAGAAACGGCTTGATGAAGGGGATGTCCCCCTCGGCGTGGAGGCGCATAAGCGTCTCCACATCCTCCGGCCGGTACAGGATGAATTGCGGCCAGACGGCATGCGCCTGCATCCAGTGGCAGAGTTCGCGGAACCGGGCGCGCGCCGCGTTGTCCGTCGGGTCCGGCAACAGCTCGCTCACCGCGATCGACACGGCGGCGGGGCGCAGCGCCTTGATCAGCGCGATCTGCGCATCCGGCGCGTAACGCCCGGCGGCCTCCGTGGTCGCCTGGACGAGGAAATCGTGACCGGCCCGCGCCGCGATCTGCATGAACGCCCGCTCGTAAAGCCCCGCGTCCAGCGCATGTCGCCCGTCGCCATCGCGCACATGGACATGCGCCATCGCCGCGCCGGCCTCTGCGCAGGCCGCGACGTCCTCGGCGATCTCCGCGACGGATACCGGCAGCGCGGGATGATCCGCCTTCGTCCGCCGCGCGCCGTTGACGGCGGCCATGATGAGCGTTTTCGCCATCCACTGCTCTCAGCGCTGCGCTTCAGCCGCCGGGGCGGTCCGCGCGAGGCTTTCGCCGATGCTGCAATCCAAACGCGCGACCAGCAGCGCGAGTTCATCCTCGCTGATATTGAAAGGCGGCGCCAGCAGGACATGATCGCCCGACGCGCCATCGGCCGTGCCGGAGGCCGGGTAGCAGATCAGGCCGTTTTCCATCGCGACGTTCTTGAGCGTGGCGGCGAATTTGCGGCGGGGGTCAAGCGGCGTCTTGCTGTCGCGATCGGCGACGAACTCCATCGCAAGGAACAGGCCGCGCCCGCGAATGTCGCCCACATTCGGATGATCGCCGAACCGCTCCCGAAGCATCATGCGCAGCCGCGCTCCCGAGGTCAGTACGCGCGAGAGCAAGCCTTCCTCCTCCACCACCTTCTGCACAGCCAGCGCGCCCGCGCAGGCGGCGGCATGCGCCATATAGGTGTGGCCGTGCGCCAGCGCGCCGCTGCCCTGCGCGATCGTCTGGACGTGTTCCTCGCGCGCCAGCATCGCGCCAATCGGTTGATAGCCCGCGCCGATGCCCTTGGCCACGGCGATGAAGTCCGGCGAAACGCCGTCCTCTGCACAGGCGAACAGATGCCCGGTGCGGCCCATGCCCGACATGACCTCATCAAGGATCAGAAACACGCCGTATTTGTCGCAGATGCGCCGGATATGCGCGAGATAGCCCGGCGCGGGCGGCGCTGCGCCGATCGACGACCCGGACACCGTCTCGGCGACGAAGCCGGCGACCCGCTCGGGGCCGACGCGCAGGATTTCCGCCTCCAGCTCGGCTGCTGCGCGCAGGCCGTATTCCTCCACGCTCTCGTCCGCGCGCTGATGGCGATAGGCGTAGCACGGCGCGATGTGGCTGACCGGAAACTGGCTGACCAGCCCCGCGTAGGGCGCGCGCCGCGCGGGATGATGCCCCATCGCCAGCGCGCCCAGCGTGTTGCCGTGGTAGGACTGCCGCCGCGCGATGAAGTGCACGCGCCCGCTGTCGCCGCGCTCGTAATGCACCTGCCGCGCCAGCTTGACCGCCGCCTCGACAGCCTCGGAGCCGCCAGAGACGAACATCGCCTGGCCGAAGCCGAGCGGCGCGCGCTGCACCAGCCACTCGGCGAGTTCCTCGGCCGGGTCGGTTGTGAAGAAAGCGCTGTGCGCATAGGCCAGCGTGTCGAGTTGCGCCTTGATCGCCGCGATCACACGCGGATGACCATGCCCGAGCGCGCAAACCGCCGCGCCGCCAGAGGCGTCGAGATAGCCCTTGCCAGTCTCGTCATAGACGAAAGAACCCTTTGCCGACGCGGCGCGCGGATAAACTTTGCTAACTTCGCGATGCAGAACAGAGGTGGATTGCGCATATGCAGGGTGCGGCGAGGTGGGCAGGAAGGAAGGCATTGGAATTCCATGGCCGAGGGATCATTCTCGCGTCGTAAGCGCGTCCCCAGTGCGCGGCGACTGCGCCTTATTCAGAATTGACCCCTGCGATCTCCTGCAACCAGCGAGTTTTATGCAGAGCAGCCGCCCGGCTTCGGCATGACGAGGCCCGATTCCGGCTTTGGCGAAACTGTCGCACTTCTATGGTACGAATCGACAAGAGTGGGGGTTGTGCCCGGCTGGAGACGCGCGGCTGATGAGCCATGCAGCGCCCATCCGGCGGAAAGGAATTGGAATGTCGGTCGAAAACCAGGCCCGGCTCGCAAACGCGCAGTGGCGTGCGGCGGCGGCGGTGCGTCATCTCAAGCGGTGGCGGCGGCGGCTTTATCTGCGCCGCTGGCTGGTGACGGTTTGCGCGGCTGTGACGCTGATCTATGCCGGCTTTTTCGGGCTGGACCCATTCGCGGGGCTGGCGGGCCTCGCCGTCGTCGCGTTCGCGGCAGGCGCGCTGCCGCGCGAGGGCATCCTCAAACGCCGTCCGACACGTGACACCCATCGCCACCGCGTCGAAGAGCGGCTGGATGCCATCGCCCGGATGATCGACGGCCTGCCCGAGCCTGCGCTGGTCCTCTCCCGGCAAGGCATGGTGCTGGCGTTCAACAAACAGGCCGCGGACTCTTACGGCGCGCTCAAGATCGGCATTCCCGTCTCCACGGCCTTGCGCCATCCGCAGCTCCTGGACGCCATCGACAGCGCGGCGAGCCATCAGCGTCACCAGGTGGTCGCGCTGAACGAGGTTGTTCCGGTTGAGCGGTGGCTTTCCGCCGCTGTGAGCTGGATTGGCCCACCGGGCGCCGGCCCGGACGATCCGGCGGTGTTCGTCTTCCTGCGGGACCTGACGGAACAGGAGCGAATTGGCCAGATGCGCGCGGATTTCGTCGCCAATGCCAGCCACGAGCTGAAGACGCCGCTGGCTTCCGTCCTCGGCTTTATCGAGACGCTGCGCGGCCCGGCGCGCAACGACGAGAGGGCCCGCGACGAGTTTCTCGGCGTCATGGCGCGCGAAGCCGAGCGCATGAAGCGTGTCATCGAAGACCTGCTTTCGCTCAGCCGTGTGGAGATGAAAGCGCATCTGCGCCCGACCGATCCGGTCGAGATCAACGAGGTGCTCGACTAT
>CAYYSM010000138.1:0-6465 GCA_964474225.1 uncultured Hyphomicrobiaceae bacterium | reverse complement strand
GACGGCGTCTGGGGCCGCGACGTCTATGTCGACGAGCGCACGGTGGACGTCCACATTGGCCGGCTGCGCAAGGCGCTCAATCGCGGGCGCGATCAGGACCCGATCCGCACGGTCCGCGGCGCAGGTTACGCTTTTGGCGAAAAACTCACCAACAAGACCGGAACAGGCGCGTGAGGCTGGCGCGCGCTGGATGAACTCCAGCGCCGCGCCTCGCCCCGCCCCCTTATGCCGCTTCCTTCTCCGCATCGCGGCGACGCGCCGCCGTCTGGAACGCCATCGCCGCATGGCGTTCGCAGTACGGCCCATGTTCCGCCTTCTGGCAGCCGCAGAAGCCGAAGCCCGGCTGGTCCGGATCGCCGATAGGCCAGCGGCAGCTGTTCTCCTTCAACTCCAGCAGCCCGACAACCGGGCCGGTCTCCGCCTCTGGCTGCTCGACCGGACGCAGATTGGGCCGCCGCGCCGGCGCGGACCATGCCGCCGGGCTGGCCTCGGCCTTGAGCGCCGCGTTGCCCTGCACGGGAAAGGCCGCGCCTGAGCCGCCGCGCGGCTTCTGGTTGCGCGGGCGCATCTTGATGCGAGCGGCGCGGAACCGGGACTCCGCCGCACGTCCCGAAAGCCCCAGCCGATGCACCTTGCCGATGACCGCATTGCGCGTGATGTCGCCGAATTGCTCGGCGATCTGGCTTGCCGTATGCCCCTCATTCCAAAGTCGCGTCAAAAGCGCGACGCGCTCATCTGTCCATGCCATTCGTAGCCTCCTCATGGCTCTGTCTCGTGAGCGCCGCACGCAAGAATGCGGCGCTGATCGCGCAGACGCAGCGTCGAAAAACCCCCGCCGGACGCAACGCGGCTACGCCTTGACCAAGGTCGTCAAAACTGTCGAAAACGACGACAAACGCTCTACAGGAAAGACTCTTTCGGCCGCGGACTGTTACAGGCGCCGGACCACCCGAAGGGCGGTCGGGACGCGCGCTGGCCGAGGCGGCAACTGAGGACTCGAAGGGGCCGCCAGCCCTGATATCTGGCATGACGCCCACCGTTGCACCGAAGCCACGAGGCCCGGTATAGGGGGCGCTCCGCCAATATGCTTAACGAAGTGCCACGCCGGCTCGAAAAACTCAAACGCCGACCGCGCTCCTGTGGCGCTTTTGACGGCAATTATTGCCGAACTGTGTCTTTTCGGCCAATTGACAGCGCCAGGGGGAGTGGGGAATATGCGCCGCGAGCGCGGACGCCGAAGCGCCCGGTGTAGGCGCGTGCGCATTTTTGCAACGGAGAAGAAAGTCCTCGGACATGCCGGCGGTGCTGCCAACTTACGCCCGCGCTGATCTCGTTTTCGAGCGCGGCGAGGGCGCGTATCTTTTCACAACCGCGGGCGAGCGTTACCTCGACTTTACCGCTGGCATCGCTGTGAACGTGCTCGGCCATGCGCACCCCAAGCTGACGGAAGCGCTATGCGAGCAGGCGCAAAAGCTCTGGCACACCTCAAACCTGTTCCGCGTCGCCGGGCAGGAGCGGCTGGCCGAACGCCTGTGCGCCGCCACTTTCGCCGAGACGGTGTTCTTCACCAACTCGGGCGCGGAGGCGCTCGAATGCGCGATCAAGATGGCGCGCAAGTTTCATTCCGCGGGCGGCGCGCCGGGGCGGCACCGGATCATCACCTTCGAGGGCGCATTTCACGGGCGGACGCTGGCGACCATCGCCGCCGCCGCGCAGGAGAAGCTGTTGAGCGGCTTCGGCCCGCCGATGCCGGGTTTCGACCAGGTTCCGCTCGGCGACATCGACGCCACGCGCGCGGCGATCACGCCCGAGACCGCCGGCATCCTCATCGAACCGATCCAGGGCGAAGGCGGCATCCGCAACCCTGGCTGGGGCTTTCTGCGCGCGCTGCGCGCGTTGGCGGATGAGCATGGCCTGCTGCTTATCCTCGACGAAGTGCAGTGCGGCGTCGGGCGCACTGGGCGCTTTTTCGCGCATGAACATGCCGGTATCGCGCCGGACATCCTCGCATCCGCCAAGGGGCTGGGGGGCGGCTTCCCCGTTGGCGCCTGTCTGGCGACCGAGCACGCCGCGCAGGGCATGACCGTGGGCAGCCACGGCTCGACCTTCGGCGGCAACCCGCTGGCGATGGCGGTCGGGAACGCGGTTCTGGATGTCGTGCTTGAGCCGGAATTCCTGGCGCATGTGCGCGATATCGGGCTAAGGTTGCGTCAACAGCTCGCGGAGATCAGCGACGCGCACCCCGGCATGATCGAAGAAGTGCGCGGCGAAGGTCTCATGCTCGGCCTCAAATGCGCCCCGCCGGCGGGGGATGTGGTGGCCGCGCTGCGGGCGCAGCATATGCTCGCGGTCGGCGCGGGCGAAAATGTCGTGCGGCTGGTCCCGCCGCTGAATATCGGCGAAGACGAAGTGCGCGAGGCCTGCGCGCGTCTCGACGCGGCGCTCATGGCGCTCGGCTCCAGTGCGCCTGCGGCTGCGGCGCATCACGGCTGACCTTCCCGCTCAACGGCTCCCGCGCTTTCGTCGGCCGCATGAAAAACATGGACGCGCCATGACGCCTCGTCATTTCCTTGATCTCAGCACACTCGAAAAACCGGATTTGCACCGGCTGATGGCGCGCGCCCATGACATGAAGGCGCGGTTCCGTCGCGACCGGCTGTCGATCGCGCATCTGGCGCGCGGCCAGGCGCTGGCCATGCTGTTCTCAAAGCCGTCAACGCGCACGCGCGTGTCCTTCGACGTCGCCATGCGCCAGCTCGGCGGCGAAACCATCGTGCTGAACGCAAACGAGCTGCAGCTCGGGCGGGGGGAGACCATCGCCGACACGGCCCGGGTCTTGTCCCGTTACGTGGACGTTATCATGTTGCGCACGACGGCCCACGCGGACCTCCTCGAACTTGCCGAACATGCGGACGTGCCGGTGATCAACGGCCTGACGGATCTGTCGCACCCCTGTCAGGTGTTTGCCGACGTCATGACCTTCGAGGAGCATCTCGGCCCCATCAGCGGGCGGAAAATCGCGTGGATCGGCGACGCGAACAACAACGTGGCGACCTCCTGGCTCCACGCAGCGTCGATGTTCGGCTTTACCTTGTCCATCGCGTGCCCGGCGGCTTACCGGCCTTCGCCGCAACTCATCGAGGAAACCACGGCGCGCGGCGGGCAAATCGTTGTTCATGAAGATCCGGGAGAGGCGATCGCGAGCGCCGACTGCGTCCTGACCGATGTATGGGTGTCGATGGGTCATGACGACGGCGAGCGCCGCATGAAGCTGTTGCGGGACTATCAAGTCGATGCGGCGCTGATGAGCCGCGCCGCCCCGCATGCTATATTCATGCATTGCCTGCCCGCCCAGCGCGGCTGCGAGGTGACCGCAGAGGTGATCGACGGTCCGCAATCGGTGGTTTTTGAGGAGGCCGAAAACCGGATGCACGCGCAGCGGGCCATCCTGGCTTGGTGTTTAGAGGCGGAGTGAATGGTTGGAGAATCCGGCGGGACGAAAACGGACGGCGACGCGCTTGACCAGACCGAGGGCAAACTGGTCGGCGCTTTAGAGAACTATGTATTGCCCTTCCAGATCGAAAGCGCGGGCGTGCGCGGCCGCCTGGTGCGGCTTGGCCCGGTCGTGGACGATCTGCTGTCGCGCCACGACTACCCCGAGCCGGTCTCGCGTCTGCTGGGCGAGGCCATCCTGCTCTCCGTCATGCTCGGGGACTCTCTGAAGTTCGACGGCAAGCTCACCCTTCAGACAAGTTCGGACGGGCCGATTACCTTCCTGGTCGTGCAGTTCCGCGCGCCGGGCGACGTGCGCGCCTACGCTAATTATGAGGATGACGGCGTCGCCCAGGCGATCGAGGAAGCGGGCGAGAGCGATCCGCGCCTGCTCGGCAAGGGGCATATGGCGCTGACGATCGAGCCGGGCGGCGGGATGGAGCGGTATCAGGGCTTTGTTGAGCTGGAGGGCGAGAACCTCGTCGATGCCGCGCACACCTATTTCCGTCAGTCGGAGCAGATTCCGAGTCTGCTGCGCGTGGCCGTGGCACCGCAATTCGTTGGCGGACGCGACGGCGAGCGCGGCGGCTGGGCGTGGCGCGCCGGCGGGCTGATGATCCAGAAGGTCGGGGCCGAGGGCGGCCGCAACGCCATTCATGCGGCCGACGCCGAGAGCCAGAGCGCGGAAGACTGGAACCGCGCCTCCATGCTGGGCGCGACTGTCGAGGACCATGAAATCCTTGATCCGACGTTATCGCCGGAGCGTTTATTGATCAGACTGTTCCATGAAGAGCATGTCCGCGCGTTCCCGGCGAATGCGATCAAGGCGTTCTGCCAATGTTCGCGCGAACGTGTTGCGGACCTCCTGAAGCGTTTCCCGGCCGAGCGTATCGCGGAGATGGTCCAGGACGATGGCACGGTGTCGGTGACTTGCGAATTTTGCAACAGCGAGTATGGCTTCGACCCGGATGCGCTGTTCGGTCACACCGACGCGTGACCGGCATCAACGACAGATAGTGCACCGCGTCACAAAACGGCACGGTCATTCATTGCGTATTCAGGCTTGTGCGGTCAAAACCGCGGCCAGTGCATTCGCGTAAGGTTGTTTGATGTTGCAGCAGCGCCCCGCGGAAGAAACCGAACAGGAGAACGGCCGGCCTGGCTTGCTAGGCGCGCTCGGCCGAGCAGTTCGATCTCTGTTGCAGATCCTCCTGCCCGTGGCGCTGCTCGCGGGCGCCTATGCCGGCTACCAGTACTTGCTGGCCACGCAGCCCACCGTTGCGCCGAGCCCGCCGCAGGAGGCGGTCGCGCCGGTGCGTGTCGTGCCGGTCAGCTATTCCAGCTACCAGCCGCAACTGACGCTCTACGGCGAGACGGTCGCCGGGCGCGAGGTGCAACTGCGCGCGCTCGTCTCTGGCGAGGTCGTCGAGACATCCCCGGACCTGCGCGAAGGCGGCGAGGTCTCGGCGGGCGATGTGCTGCTGCGGATCGACCCGCTCGACTACGAGGTTGCGCTGGCGGAAACCGAGGCGCAGATCGCGGAAACGCAGGCGCGGCTGCAGGAGAGCGAAGCCCAGATCCGCGCCCAGACGGCCGCTCTTGAGCGCGCGCGGGAGCAGCTGGAAATCGCACAGCGCGATCTTGAGCGCGCCGAGCAGCTCGTTGAACGCGGCGCGCTTTCGCAGCAGGTGCTGGACCAACGCCGTCTGACCGTCAGCCAGCGCCAGGACGCGGTCGAGCAAAGCGAGATCAGCCTTATGGTGCAGGAGGCCCGCGCGGCCCAACAGCGCGCCGCGCTGGAACGCCTGCGCGCCACCCGCCGGACCGCCGAGCGCAATCTGGGCGACACCAGCCTGACCGCGCCCTTCGACGCTTATGTGAGCGAGCCGAACGCCGAAGTCGGCAAGGTGCTGAGCACCAATGACGCGGTCGCGACCCTTGTCGACAAGTCCTGGATCGAGGTGCGCGTAACATTGAGCGACGCGCAATATGGCCGGCTCGTGCGCGAGAGCGGCGGCGTGCTCGGCCGGCCGGTCGAGGTGCGCTGGTATGTCGGAGAGGAGCCGTTCGTCTACGACGCCGAAATCGTGCGCGTCGGCTCGCAGATCGCATCGGCCAGCGGCGGCGTGAATGTTTTCGCGCGCATCACCGACCCGCTGGAGCCGACGCCGCTGCGCCCCGGCGCTTTCGTCGAGACGCGCGTGCCGGATGTTCAATACCAGGATGTTGTCCGCCTGCCGCAGACGGCGCTCTATGAAAACAACCATGTTTTCGTGATCAAGGACGACCGACTGGAGCGCCGCGACGTCACGCAGGTGGGCGGGGCCGATGGCTTCGTCCTGGTGCGCGGCGATCTCCAGGACGGCGAGCAGGTCGCGGCGACACGGCTGGCGCGCCCCGGCGACGGCGTCAAGGTCAGGGTGGTTGAGCCGGATGTCTGATCAACCAACCGGGCGGCCTGGCTTGATCGGACTTTTCGTCCGGCACCCGACGGCCTCCAACCTCCTGATGCTGCTGATCATCGTGCTGGGCCTGTTCTCGGTGAACCGGCTCAACACGCAGTTCTTTCCCACTGTCGAAATCCCGGCGATCAACGTCACCATCCAGTGGTCCGGCGCCAGCGCGCTCGACGTCGAGCAGAACATTGTCGACGCGATTGACCCGGAGCTGCGCTTCCTCGACGACGTGGACCAGATCACCTCCATCGCGCGCGAGGGCGTGGCGGTGTTCAACATCGAGTTCTTTGCCGACGCGGACATGCAGAAGGCGCAGTCCGATGTCGAACAGGCCGTCGAGCAGGTCACCACGCTCCCGGAAGCCGCGGAGGAGCCGACAATCCAGCGCGTCACCTTTTACGAGCCGGTCGCCAAGATCGCGATTTCCGGGCCGTTCGGCGAACGCGCGCTCAAGGACTACGCCAAGGACATCCGCGACGGACTGCTGGACGCGGGCATCGACCGCGTGACCTTCACC
>CAYYSM010000137.1:5780-6476 GCA_964474225.1 uncultured Hyphomicrobiaceae bacterium | reverse complement strand
GTCCATCCCGCCGAGCGCGGCGTCAAGCAGCGCCCGATTCGCCGCCCGGCCGTCGGGCATCACAAGATCGTCCTTGCGCCGCTTCAGCCGCCGCCAGGCAACGCTCTGCCCGCCTGTCTCCAGCGTGCCGCCCAATTCCATTGCCTTGTAGTCGTGGAGGAAGGCATAGTCCGACTGCACGGGTATGCCGAACAGCAGGTCATTGATCGCCGCGCGCAGCGTGGATTTGCCCGCCTCGTTCGGCCCGTAAATGATGTGCAGGTCGGGCGCTGTTCCCGCCGCGCCAAAGTCGAGCGACAGATCGGTGAAAGCGCCGAAGCGGGTGAGGTCGAGCCGGCGGAAGCGCATCAGCCCTCCTCCGCGCCGCGCAGGCGGGCGAGCACGTCGCCCGCGCCCTCGGTCATCAGCGCATCGGCCAGTGCGCGGCGCGCCGCGTCGTCATCCGGGAAGTTCTTGCGCGCTTCTGCTGGCAGCGCGCGGCGGATGGCATCGACCGCCGCCAGCGTCTGCTCAGTCACCTCGGGAGGCAGGCTCTCCGGCGTCATCAGCGCCTCCAGCTCCGCGATCGGCCCGCTTTCGGCCTGCCGCGCGCCGCCGAAGGCGAATTTCACCCGGTCGATGAGCGTGCCGCCGACGCTTTCCGCCGCCTGCCGCGCTTCGTTCAGCGTCAGGTCGTCGTCGCGGCGCAGCCGGGCG
>CAYYSM010000137.1:0-5770 GCA_964474225.1 uncultured Hyphomicrobiaceae bacterium | reverse complement strand
CCAGCGGGGTATCGCCGCTCAGCGTCAGCCGCGCGACCAGCCACGGCGCGGCAACTGCCTCGCGCGCCTCCGCCAGCGCGCGCTCCATCGCCTTGGCGGCGTCGGCCATGCTCTCCGCGCCTGTCAGGTCCGTCGAAACGCGCTCGAACTCCGCCACCGCTGTCGGCACAGCCTCCGCCGTAATCGCGTCGTCATCCGCCACGGTCACCAGCGTCGCGGATTTCGGCCCGTCTTCGCCGATGTCGCGCCCCTGCGGGATGCCCGGCATGACCACCCAGGGGGCTTCCGCGTGCACCGCGCGCTTGTGCACATGGCCAAGCGCCCAGTAGTCAAAGCCGTGCGCGCGCAGGTCAGCCAGCGAGCATGGCGCATAGACATCGTGGCCCTCCGCGCCCGTCAGGCTGGTGTGCAGCAGGCCGATATTGACCATGCCCGGGACCGGCGCGGGATAGCGGTTCAGCAGGTTCTCCGGCACATGTGCCGAGGCGAAGCTCACGCCGTGGATCGCCACGCCCGCATCCTGCAGCCGCTCGGTCCCGCCCTCCGCGCCGAAGACATGCACATTATCCGGCAGGCTGAGTTCGCGGGTCAGGATTGATTCCGCGTCATGGTTCCCGCGAATGAGGAAAACGCGCACCCCCGCATCGGCCAGCCGGCGCATCTGCCGGCCAAAGAACAGCGCCGTGCTCATGTCGTGGATGTCGCGGTCGTAGAGATCGCCGGCGATGACAAGCGCGTCGAGCCGCTCTTCCAGGCAGGCATCCACGATCCCGACGAAGGCCTGCCGCGTTGCATTGCGGATCTGCGCGCTCAATTCGGCGTCGCGCAGCGCCAGTGTCTTGAGCGGCGAATCGAGATGAACATCGGCGGTGTGCAGAAAGCGGAAAGCCATCACTTGATCCGTGGCAGGACTTTTGCGCTCAGTCTATAGATTTGCGCAGGTCCGCCCATCCCCGCGCCGCGTCTGTCCCCAGCCGGCTGAGTGTCACGTTTGCTTGACAGTTCTGCTGAGGCTGGCTAAGTGCCACCCATTGACCGCCGCGAAAAAAACCAGGGAGGACGGCCATGTTCGGCAAGACGGCGTTGCAGGTAATTCTAGGTCTGTGGGTGCTCTGGCATCTGGCTTTCGGCGTGCTGGCGACCTTCGCGCCGGACACGGGCGCGCGGATCACCGGCTGGAGCCCTGAAGGCGGCTGGACCGCCGACATGGTCGCGATGAGCACGCAATACGGCATGGTCATGCTGCTACTGGCGCTGATGTACGCCGTCATGGCCGCCGATCCGCTGCGCTATCTCGGCCTGCTCTGGGTGGCAATCGCTGAGCAGGTGCTGGGCATCGCCTACGCGGTCTACATCTATTTCAACATTGGCGGCGTGACCGTGCCGCAGGTTGCGACCCAGGCGGGCATCAACGTCGTCATCATCGCGCTGTTCTTCGGCTTCTGGACGAGCCTGCGCGCGCGCAACAAGACGGCCGCGGCCTAGCACCGCTTTACGGCGGACGCGACAGCGGCGATAATGCCGATCTCGCAAAGGGGTTGGCGCTTTGCTGGTATTGCGTGTGTGTCGGCTTTTGGCAGTGTCTCTGGCGCTGGGCGTGCTCGCGGCCGTGCCGGACGTAACGCCCGCGTCTGCGTATGGCGCTTGCGAGCCGTATCGCTACTGCCCGCCCTGGCGGGGTTGTGGCCGCACCGATTGCTATACGCGGCGCGGCTGCGGCGACGGCCGCACCTGTTACTATGGTCCCGCCGATCCGCCGCCGCGTCATCCGTGGCGGGCCGATAAGCCCTGGGCGCCGGAAAAGCACGCCTGGCGGGATGAGGAAACGCCGCCGCTGCCCGCACGCAAACCTGACGCTCCGAGTGAGCCGACGCGCACCGCCGACGCTGAGCGCGAAGAACCGGACGGGGACGGCGAAGCCGAGCGATCCGACACTGGCGCTAGCGAACGCGCGGAAACGCGCCCTCGCCTTCAAGCGGAGATCCCGGAACGCTATCAGCAGGCCGAAAACACCATCGGTCACACGCTGACGGCGATCGAGGCCGGCGCAACGCTCTACCGCGACAACTGTGCGTCATGCCACGGCGCGGCCGGCGAGGGGGACGGCCCACGCGCGCAGGCGCTTAGCCCGCCGATGCCGTCACTGCCCTATACGCTGGAGCAGGACTACAGCACGGACGCTTATCTGCTCTGGACCATCATGGAGGGTGGCGAGCCTCTGGGCACCGAAAAGCCGGGCTTCGACGAAGAACTCACCCGCGAGCAGGCCTGGCAGATCATCGCTTATATGCGCGCCGGCTTCCCCGCGCGCAGCCCGGCGCAACCCTTCCGCCAGACCATGCAGACGCAAACAGGCAACACCTCAGCGGGCGTTCGCTGACGCGCCGCCAGATCGTGGCGAAAAAGTGGCCCGATCAATCCTTCCTTAATTCCAGCAGGCCATCAATAGCGCGAACGGCCTCAATCGTTCCCCGCGTAGCCAAGGGGCCGGCGCGGCCCAGTTCCGCCGCGTTTTCCGCTCTGCCGGCCACAATCGGCGGCTCTCCCGCGCCGCGCGAATGCCGGGTCACGCACGCTGAACACGCCCGGGCATCCGTCGTGATGCCCGACGAGGCAACGATTGAGGAATTGAGACGATGAGCCGCTTTTCAGATATCCCGAACCACACATCCGATCATGCGGCCCGCGCGATGCTCCGCATTGTGGAACTGGTTGAGACCTATCTTCGCCATCTGCGCAGCGCGCCGTCCGAGGAAAGCGGCGATTACGCCGTCACGCTGGTCGCGCGTTCGCCTGCGAGCCCGGCCGCCCGGGCGCTGGCCGCCAAGGCGGACGAGCTGGGCGCGGAGCAGGTGAGCGCCAATATCATCTTCGCGAAGCCCGCCCCAAGCGACACGCTCGACGACGTGCTGCGCGCGATCCGGCCGGTGCTGCGCGGCGAGGCGGTGGCCGCCCGCGTGCGCTGGGCGCGCAACCCGGCGCTTCTGGATGCGCATGAGCAACTCACGCTCGGCTCGTCGATCTGCTGGTCGGGCGATGCCATGCGTCGCGCGCCGAAGCGTCCTCAGGCGCTGGAGATCGCCGAAGAGCGCGCGCCGGACGCCGTGCGCCGCGCGTCCCTGGCGTTCTCGGCGTTGTGGGCCGCATCCACGCCGCTGACGACAAGCTACCTGCGCGGGGAGAAACGCCGCGTCTACGACTCGCTGTCCGACATGGCGATGGCCGTGCATCAGCGCGAAAGCGACGAAGTCGCGATCCCCAGTGTCAGCGACAACAACACCCGCCACTGAGCCAGCGTCAGCAGCCGCGCCACGGATCGACAAACTGCGGCGCGGTTCTCTGCGGCGGGCGCTCAGGACGGGGGTTTGCCGCGCCAGCGCCGCCGGGCCGGTCTGACGGACTGACATTCGCTTCGGCTGGAGGGATTCGCTGTGCGTCCTGCATGGCGGCCTCCTCAGACGGCTTCGCGCTGGGCATCGGTCTCGGCCGCTTGCGCGCGGCGCGCGGGCAGACCGATGAAGATGATGGCCGGGCCCGTGATCCCCGCTTCGCCGATCCGCTCACACATGTCGCCGAGCGTTGCGCTCACCCGCTTTTCCTCGGGGCGCGAGGCGTTCTCGATGACGGTCACAGGCGTTTCCGGCGATGCGCCATGCAGCATCAGCCGCCCCTGCACGAAGCGCGATGCCCGCGAGCCCATATAGATCGCGATCGCGTTGCCAGGCTGCGCAAGCGCGCGCCAGTCATGCTCGGCGTAGCCCTGCGCCTCATGCGCGGTCAGGAATGTGATGGACTGGTTGCGCCCGCGGCGGGTGAGCGAGCGCCCGGAAGATGCGGCGGCCGCAGACGCCGAGGTGATGCCCGGCACGACCTCCCACGCGACGCCCGTTGCGTCCAGCGCGTCCAGTTCCTCATCGGCGCGGCCGAACACCATCGGGTCGCCGGATTTGAGCCGCACGACAACCCCGCCGGCCTGCGCATGGGCGATCATGGCGGCGTTGATGTCGTCCTGCTTCCAGGCCGGGCCGCCCGGCGTCTTGCCGACCTCGATCAGCTCGGCCTCGCGCCGCGCCAGCTCCAGGACACGCGGATCGACGAGCCGGTCGTAGAGCACGACGTCGGCTTCGTGCAGCACGCGCCGCGCCTTGAGCGTGAGCAGTTCCGGGTCGCCCGGCCCCGCCCCGACGAGGATCACGCGGCCGGTCTCACGCTGCGGCTCGCCATCTTCATATTCTGAGATCAGCCGCTCCAGTGCGTCGCGCGCGGCCTCTTCGCCGCCCTCGGCCAGTGCCGCCGGCCCGTCGGTCTCGAAGAACCGCGACCAGAACACCCGGCGCACGCGCCCGCCCGGCAGCATCGCCGCCGCCTCACGGTAATCGCGCGCAATCGCGGCCAGCTGCCCAAGTTCGACCGGCAGCCTCTCCTCGATATCCGCCTTGATCCGCCGCGCGAGCACCGGCGCGGCGCCTTCGGTCCCAATCGCCACCGTCACCGGGTCGCGATCAACGATCGCGGGCGTGATGAACTGCGACAGCGTCAGGTTGTCAACGACATTGACCAGCACGCCCATACGCTCGCCCATGGCGCGGACTTGCGCGTCGGTCTCCGCGTCGTCATGCGCCGAATAAACGAGCCGCGCGCCGAACAGCGCCGCCGCGGGCAAAGGCTTGGCGAACCAGCGCAGTCGGCCTGCGTCATGCCACCTCCGCACGTCCTCGCAGGCGTCTTCCCCATAGACCTCGATCAGCGCATCGGTCTTGAGCAGCAGGCGCAGCTTGGCGGCCGCTGTCTCGCCCGCGCCGGAAATGACAACGCGCTGGCACTTGAGATCGACGAAAACGGGAAAGTGGCGCATTGCATATCCTAATAATCCGCCAGGGTCAGCTTCAGCCCGTCGAGCGAATCGTCCCAGATGATCTGGCACGAGAGCCGCGAATTGGGCTGGACCGTGGGCAGTTCATCGAGCTTGAATTCTTCCTCTTCGCGCGGCGGATACAGCCGATCCATCCACGCGTCATCCACCAGCACATGGCACGAGGCGCAGTCGCACCCGCCGCCGCAGGTTCCTTCCACACCGACCCCGTAGTCCCGCAGGATTTCCATGACCCGCCAGCCTTCGACGGCGTCCAGCGCATGGGTTTTGCCTTCGCGGTCGGTAACGATGATTTGCGCCATCCGTGCCTCCTCTCGTCGTTGCACGAGCACGTCCGGTCTGTCCGCGCTCATACGCTGTTTAACCGAAGGTTACAGCACTATGGATAGCACACGACGACTCAAGTGTCAGGTTTCTTTGACACACAAGCATCTTGTCACGGTGCGCAGCATGAGCCGCAGGCTGAGACCGCGCAACGGCTTGCGCGCGTGTCGGGAATTTGTTTCACCAGCGCGCAGGCGCATAGACTGTTGGGCTGTCCGGACTGGTCTTATATGACTGACAGACGGCCAGGGCCAACCGGCCGCACCACACCCGGAGTCCGAATGAGCATGACTTATGACCAGCGCCGGACGTTTGCGATCATCTCGCATCCGGACGCTGGTAAGACGACATTGACGGAAAAGCTGCTGCTGCAGGGCGGCGCCATTCACATGGCGGGCGCGGTCAAGGCGCGCGGAGAGGCGCGGCGGGCGCGCTCCGACTGGATGAAGATCGAGCAGGAGCGCGGCATCTCCGTCACCAGCTCCGTGATGACGTTCACGCATAGCGGCCTGCTGTTCAACCTGCTGGACACGCCGGGCCACGAAGACTTCTCCGAGGACACCTACCGCACGC
>CAYYSM010000136.1:5966-6513 GCA_964474225.1 uncultured Hyphomicrobiaceae bacterium | reverse complement strand
ACTCTGACTCCGTCGGTCCTGGTTCGAATCCAGGTTCCCCAGCCATCCGGCGCAGCCGGTCGCCAAGCGCCCCGTCACGCGCTTTCTATCAGACAGCGAATCTCAGAATGGCCGCCAACGGGCTATCGCCGGGCAGGTCCTCCTTGCGAACGCCAACCACGCTGGCCCCCGTCGCCAATGCCTTAGCGGCAATCTCATCGGCGATGTCATACGTGTCCGCGCTCGGCGCATCCGCGAAGCTTACCGCGCCGTTCGCGCTATCGATAGTCCCTGGCACGCTGGCATCGATGTCCACGAGCAGGACGTCGATCGCGCCTTGAAGCGCGGCGCGCGCGGCCTCGGAGATATCGGTTGTCGCACGCCCCGCGCTGGCTCTTTGATGGAACAACGCAATGAATTCGCCGACTTGCTCCTGGTTCAGGCGATCAAGGATGGCGCGCGCGGCATCAGCCAATTCGGCATCGCTGGTCCGGTCCGTCGTCGCGGAAATGTGCTCGGCGGCCAGATGCGGATAGCTGTTCACCGAACCATAGATTGACGCCATGCG
>CAYYSM010000136.1:0-5956 GCA_964474225.1 uncultured Hyphomicrobiaceae bacterium | reverse complement strand
GAGGATCAGCGGTGTGTCGCGGCCGGCCAGGATCGGGCGCAGGGCGGCGTCGACCTTTCTGGCGTACTGGCGAAGACGGACGTTCTGCCCCTCGCTTCCATGGATGCGCCCGCTGTGGCCGCGGTCATTCAACGTCGATTTGCTGACTGCGCTCGCAGCGTCATGCGGCAGCCCAGGCACCTTGACATCAGATGGCGGAAGATCGGGGTGAATCTCGATCAAACGGACAGCGTTTTCCGATATGGCCAGGACCAGCGCAGCGTTCGCAAACGAAACAGCCCTCAATAGCGGCGTGAGGTGAAAACGATCTGAAACCTGCACCATTGAAGAGAGCCGATTTGCCAGCCGGAACGTCTGCAACCGGTCAGGCGTCGCCAGAACCGCAAGGCTGTTTGCGAGCAACCTCCAGAAGTCGTCTTCCTGCAGGAAGTCATCGATAAGCTCGTCCAGATCGGCCAGCCGCCGTTTATCAAGGCCCGCCTCTTCGAGCTGTTGTCGCCCGCTTTTATACAATTGCGAGAGTTCCGTCCGGCTCGCATCAGACTCTTGCGAATGCGGGCTCGTCGACAGGTATATCGAAATGCAAGCGTCGGCGCGCCTGCGGGAGAGTTGAAGGATTTCATTTCGCGTAGGCAGATCGACGTATAGCATTCTTCAACATCCTCCCAATAGCGCCAACACTTGCCAGTTGCCGCGAGCCACGTATCGGTTCCGCCGGTGCTTGCTGTGGCAGGAGCAATTCCTCTGCAGGCTTCTCGACGCCGCACCAGCGCGAGATGGCGTCCCCCCACGCGATAAACAATGACCGCGCCGCTAAGCTTGGTCTGCCTGCGTGAGCAATATGTCCGCGGTAAGGCGATCCCGTCTCAACAGGCGGCTGTGCCGGGCCGCCGATTTATCCCGCGTTCTCAGACCAGTGTATGCCCGGCCTCCGGTCCGGTGAGGCGTTTGATTTTGGCATTCGAGCGACAGCGTAGCCGCAAGCCAGCCTCAAATGTCCAAATTTCTCTCATCAGGGGTGACCCCGTTTCTCTTGCCGTAAATCTGACATATTCCAGTCCGATTGCCGCTGCAATTGTCCCAATTCGGTACGTTTGTTTGGTTCTGACCACCGAAATCTCACCAAATCCGAGGACAAGCATCGGTCTGACGGGTGTTCGCAAGTAACGTCGCAAACTGAGCAGCATTGTCGCCTCGCTGGCGGCAGCGCGTTCTGCTCGGAAATCCGCGCGGGGCCAGCCCGCGCGCGTTTGCACAGCGAAAACACCGGAGTCCCGTCATGCGTACCAATCTCGTCTCCATCGCCATGCAGTACCTCACGCCCGAAATGATCGGCCGGATCGCCTCCGCGCTGAACATCGATCGCCGGATGATCAGCCAGGCCGTCTCCGCCGCCATTCCCGCGCTGATCGGCAGCTTCGCCGGGGCCGCCTCCAAGCCGCGCGGCGCAGCGACCCTCGACGCGGCGGTCCGGGATCAGGACCAGGGCATCCTCGACAGCTTCTCCGACATGATCGGAGGCGGCAGCCAGCAGGATCTGATCAACAACGGCAGCAACGTGCTCCAGACGGTCCTCGGCCCGTCAACGATCCCCTCGCTGGCCAGCGCGATCGGGAAGTTCGCGGGCATAAGCCAGAGCAACAGCGCCTCGCTTCTGGGGATGCTGGCCCCGGCCGTCCTCGGCATTCTCGGCAGGCAGAAGGAGCAGAAGGGCCTCGACGCTGCTGGACTGGGCCGGCTGTTGAGCGAGCAGAAGCAGTACGTGCAGGACGCGATGCCCGCTGGCTTCGCCAGCTACCTCAAGGGCGTTGATATTCCGGGCCTGCCGGCAGCCGCCGCGCAGTCGCGGGAAAAGGTGGCGCATGCAGCGTTCTCTCGGTCTCAGCCGGCGCAGAAACGCGCAGGATCGAGTTTGCTGACCTGGCTCGTCCCGATCGCAGCGGTGGCGGCGCTTGCCTGGTGGTTCCTCGGCGATCGCACGACACAGGTGAGCGAAGCGCCTGTCGAGGAGGTCGTTGTCGAAGAGACCACGGCCAATCAGACAACTGCAACGGGCACAGTCAACCTTGTCGTCGGCGGGGTCGATCTCGCCAGGGCATGGGACAAGACTTTCGGCGAGCTGCGCGGCGCGCTGGAAAACGTGACCGACGTCGATACGGCCCGTCAGGCGCTGCCGAAGCTGCAGGCGGCAGCGAGCGAGCTTGAGCGTCTGGCGCAGCTTTCGCAGGAGCTGCCGCCGGCTGGACGCACCGCGCTTGCCCGGCTGGTGGATCAGGCCCAGCCGAGGCTTGAACAGCTCTACGAGAAGGTTCTGGCGATCCCGGAAGTCGCGGAAATCGCCCAGCCGCGGATCGAGGTGGTCCGAACGCAGATGGACAGTCTGACGCGCGCCTGAGCCGCAGGTCAGGGCGCGCGCTGGCGCGCCCTTCTAAGCCCGCTGCAACAGGTAGGTGTCCATGATCCAGCCATGCGCGGCGCGCGCCTGCTCGCGCGTCGCCACGATTTCCGCGCCGACCTCCGCAAGCGGCCCTGCGCGCAGGATTTCCCGCTCCATCCCCAGATAAGCCCCCCACCAGATCGTCACGCCCTCAGGGTCGAGCGCCTGGAATGCGCAGCCGCCATCGAGCATCACCGCGACGGTCGTCGCACCAGCTGGCCAGCCCTCCTCACGCAACCGCCGCCCGGTCGTGATGACGACCGGCGCGCCAACCGCGTTCAGCGGGATGCAATGCGCCGCCGTGAGCGCCTGAAGCGCCGTAATGCCGGGGATGACGCGAATAGCGGGCTGCGGATCGAGCCGCTCGGCGATGCGCAGCGAACTGTCGTAAAGCGATGGATCGCCCCAGATCAGCAGCGCGGCGGAAGCCGGCGGCGGTGTCTGCGCAGAGAGCGCGGCCTGCCAGGCGGCGGCCACCGCATCGTGCCAGTCGGCAACGCCGGTCATGTAGTCACCGCTGTCATCGCGCTTCGGCATATCGAACTCGACGATGCACGCGTCTTCGCCCAGCACGCGTGCGCAAATCTCCCTACGCAGGTCCGCCAGATCGCGCTTCTCATCGCCCTTGCGCGGGATCAACACCAGATCGGCCGTCTGCAGCGCGCGCACGCCCTCCAGCGTGATGTGGTCTGGGTTGCCGGTGCCGATGCCGATTAGCCGCAGTTCCATGTCCCTTACTCCGGCGTGTCGGCAAGGGGGCCGAACAGGATGATCGCCGGCTTGTCGCCGGGGTCCTCGCGCAGCTTGCTGGCCAGCTCGGCGATCGTGCTGCGTTGCAGGCGCTGGTCCGTGCGGCTGATGGCTTCGGCCAGCAGCGCCGGCGTCTCGCGCGGCAGCCCGCGCGCGATAAGCGCATCCACCAGCGCCGGGAACGTGCGCTTGCCCATGAACACGGCGGTCGTCGTGCCCGGATCGGCCAGCGCGTCGAGGTCGATATCGGAGGGCAGCCGCCCGCTCACGTCATGGCCGGTGATGAACTGCACGCGCCGCGCCGTCAGCCGCCGGGTAAGCGGCATCTCGGCCGCCGCAGCCGCCGCGCAGACAGACGGCACGCCGGGGATTATTTCGTAGTCAATGCCCGCCTCGCGCAGCGTGTTCAACTCCTCCTCCAGCCGGCCGAAAAGCCCCGGATCGCCGGATTTGAGCCGCACAACCCGTGCGCCCGTGAGCGCATAATCCACCAGCAGCCGGCTGACATGCGGCTGGCGCGGCGAGGGCCGCCCGGCGCGCTTGCCCACGCCGACGAGGTCCGCCCCCTTGCGCGCATACTCAAGGATCGGGCCGGAAGACAGATCGTCGAACAGCACCGCGTTCGCGCGCTTCAGCCGGTCGACGGCCTTGAGCGTCAAAAGCTCCGGATCACCCGGCCCTGAGCCGACGAAACTGACGAAGCCGGTCATGCGCCGGTCTCCGCGATCAGGTGGAAGAAGGTGCCGGTGACATGGCCGCGCCGCGAGCCGGTTTCGGGCACGGGGTTACCGTCAGCGTCGGCGACTTCGGCCAGCGGGGCGTCCGGCTCATCCAGGATTGTCGAATAATGGAACTCGTGCCCGCGCAGGCGCGCGCCCGCCGCAAGCCCGGGCATCGGCCCGACCAGCCGCGCAGCCCGGTAGCCCAGATGCAGCTTGCGGGTCTCATAGCTCGTGACGAGGCCGAGCAGCCCGGCCATTTCGTGGCGCGCGCCCTCTTTATCAATCAGCGCCGCGCCGAGCGCCATGTAGCCGCCGCACTCGCCATGCACCGGGCGCGTTTCGGCGTGGCGGCGCAGATCGGCCTTGAAGGTCTCCGCCGCCGCGAGGCGCCCGGCGTGAAGCTCGGGGTAGCCGCCCGGCAGCCAGATCAGATCAGCTGCCGCGTCAGGCGCCTCATCGGCCAGCGGCGAAAACGGCACGATCTCCGCGCCCGCTTCGCGCCAGCCCTTCAAGAGGTGCGGATAGGTGAAGGAAAACGCCTCATCCCGCGCGAGCGCGATGCGCTGCGCTGGCGGTCGTGGCAACGTACCCGAAGCAGAAGCGCCCGGCCCCGCCTGCGCCGCCGCGCGGATCGCCGCCAGGTCAACATGCTCGCGCAGGAACGCCGCATAGCCCGCGATCGCCGCCTCCAGATCGGGATGCTCCACCGCCTGGATCAGCCCCAGATGCCGCTCCGGCAGCGCGAGATCGCCCCGGCGCGGCAGCACGCCGAGCACGCGCAGACCCGCCTCCTCCATGCCCAGCCGGATCAGGCGTTCATGGCGCGGACTCGCCACGCGGTTGAGGATCACGCCAGCCAGCGGCAGGTCCGGCCAGTAGCGCGCGAAGCCGAGCGCCGTCGCCGCCGCCGACTGCGCCTGACCGCCCACATCGAGCACCAGCACCACCGGCCAGCCCATGCGCGCCGCCGTTTCCGCGCTGGAGCCGAAGCCGCTCGCCCCGCGCGTGGCCACGCCGTCATAAAGCCCCATCGAGCCTTCCGCGATGACGATATCCGCGCCTTCGGCCTCAGCCGCGATCGCGGCGAGCAGCCGTTCATCCATCGCCCAAGTGTCGAGATTAAAGGAATCGCGACCCACCGCGGCGCGGTGAAAGGCCGGATCGATGTAGTCCGGTCCGCTCTTGAACGGCTGGACGCTCAGCCCGTCCTCGGCCAGCGCGCGCAACAGGCCGAGCATCACGGTCGTCTTGCCCGTGCCGGAGCTGGGCGCGGAGATCACCAGACCGGAAACGCTCATGTCGCGCCTCCATCTGCGCTGCGCGGCCGGAAACGGCGGTCGTAATCGGCGGCATAGAGCCTGCTGTCGTCGAAGCCCTCGCCCGCCAGCGCCGGGCCGACGAGGATCAGCGCGGTCCGCTCGATCCCCTCGCCGAGCGCGGCCTCGATGCCGGCGAGCGTTGCGCGCACGATGCGCTGGTCCGGCCAGCTCGCGCGGTACACCACGGCCGCCGGACAGTCCGGCCCGTAGGCGGGCCGCAGATCGGCGACGACCTGCGCCAGGTTATGGATCGACAGGTGGATCGCCAGCGTCGCTCCCGTCGCCGCGAAGTTGCGCAGGCTCTCGGCTTTAGGCATGGCCGAGGCGCGGCCCGGCGTGCGCGTCAGCACGACCGATTGCGCCAGCCCCGGCAGTGTCAGTTCGGTCTCCAGCGCGGCGGCGGCGGCGGAGAAGGACGGCACGCCCGGCGTCACGCTCACCGGGATGCCTTCGGCGCGCAGGCGGCGGATCTGCTCGCCCATCGCGGACCAGATCGACACATCCCCGGAATGCAGCCGCGCAACGTCATGGCCCGCGTCGTGCGCCGCGCGGCACTCAGCGATGATCGCATCGAGATCGAGCGGCGCGGTGTTGACGATGCGCGCGCCGGGCGGGCAATGCGCGAGCACGCCTTCGGGCACCAGCGAGCCGGCGTAAAGGCACACCGGACAGGCCGCGATCAGGTCGCGCGCGCGCAGGGTCAAAAGGTCCGGCGCGCCCGGCCCGGC
>CAYYSM010000135.1:0-6556 GCA_964474225.1 uncultured Hyphomicrobiaceae bacterium | reverse complement strand
GCTCGGCAATTCGGTTCTTGCGGTCAAATGCGAATTTGACGAAGCCGGTATGCAGTCATCACTATCTGCGCCAGCGAAAGTGATAGGATAGCGCGCGGGCGAGCAGCCGGGATCTCGGGAGGCATGGCATGATCGACACCTATCAACGCGCGCTGATCGTCGGCGCTGGCGATGGCTTGAGCGCCTCGCTGGCGCGGGCGCTTGCCGCGGCTGGGCTGAAGGTCGGTCTGGCCGCGCGCAACGTCGACAAGCTCCAGCCGCTGATCGCCGAGACCGGCGCGGTGGCGCATCCGTGCGATGTGACGCAGCCCGATCAGGTGGATGCGCTCTTCGTGCATATGGATCGCGACCTCGGCGGCTCGCCCGACGTGGTTGTCTTCAATCCGAGCGCGCGGGTGCGCGGGCCGTTTGTCGAGCTGGACCGGGAGGGTGTCGCGAACGCGCTGAACGTGACGGCCTATGGCGGATTCCTTGTGGCGCAGGCCGCAGCGAAGCGGATGGTGCCGAACCAGCACGGCGCGATCCTGTTCACCGGCGCATCGGCGAGTGTGAAGGGCTATCCACAGTCCGCGCCCTTCGCGATGGGCAAGTTCGCGCTGCGCGGGATGGCCGAGAGCATCGCGCGCGAGCTTCAGCCGCACGGCATCCATGTGGCGCATTTCGTCATCGACGGGGCGATCCGCAATCCGGGCCGCACCGAGCCGCCGGATGCGCCGGACAGCATGCTTGACCCGGACGCCATCGCGCGGACCTATTTGCACGTGCTGCACCAGGATCGCAGCGCCTGGACGTTCGAGGTGGCGCTGCGCCCGTGGGTCGAGAAATTCTGAGGACGGCAGGCGAAGCGGGGGAAGCGGGATGTCATCGCAACGCACGAGCGAACCGAGCCTGAACAACATCGCGTTGCTCGCCATCCTGATGGGCATTCTCATCGCGGGGCTGGTGTATGGCGCGCCATTCCTCATCCCGATCGTGGTGGCCGGCCTGATAACCATCCTCCTGAGCGCGGCGGGCGACAGGCTCCACCGGCTTGGCCTGCCGGAGCCGTTCGCCACGCTGACCGCGGTCGTCTTGTTCATCATTCTGATCGTGGCCGTCTTCAACATCCTGTCCGCGCAGACCGGCGACGTGGCTCAGGCCTGGCCGAATTACGTTGAGAGGTTCAACGCGCTGGCGGATCAGGTGCTTGGCTGGGCGGGACCTGAACTGGCCGAGCGCATTCGCCAATCCATCCGGGAAATCGACATTCTGAACCGCGTTCCCGGCCTGCTCGGCACGGCGGGGGGCATCGCTGCGACGCTGGCGCTGGTCGCGCTTTATATCGGCTTCCTGCTGGCGGAGCGCGGGCGGCTCGGGCCGAAAATCGACCGGTTGGCTGACGGACCGGGTGAGGCCGTCCAGATCAAGCATGCGATCGAGGACATTACCGAGAGCGTGCGCCGCTATATCTGGATCAAGACCATCCTGAGCGTCTTCACCGCCGGGATCAGCTACGCGGTGCTCAAGGCGCTGGGCGTGGACTTCGCCGAGACCTGGGCGCTGGTGATCTTCCTGCTCAACTACATCCCGAGCATCGGCTCGGTGCTCGGCGTCGTGTTTCCCGCTCTTCTCGCGCTGGTGCAGTTCGAGACGCTGTGGGAGTTCTTCATTATCGCCGTGCTGCTGGCCGGCACGCAGTTCATTATCGGCAATATCATCGAGCCGCGGCTCATGGGTCGCAGCCTCAATCTCAGCCCGTTCGTGGTGATGGCCTCGCTGGCGTTCTGGGGCATGATCTGGGGCGTGATCGGCGCATTCCTGAGCGTGCCGATGACGACGGCCTTCGTGATCGTGTGCAGCCATGTGCCGTCGCTGCGCTGGATCGCCATACTGCTGCTGGCCGACAGTAGCGCGGCGGTCGGGCCGGAGACCAGCTCGAAGCGTCAGGCAGCCTGAGCAGGATGATGGGACCGCAGGTGTGGTTGCTGCTGTGCCGGCTGCGTCAGCGAGTGAGAGTTTCTATCCTTCGCAAAAGAAAAGCGGCGCCGCGACAGGCGCCACTCTCATTGTTCAAGCTCGGCGTCGCAGAGCGGAAGCCTATTGCAGCGAGATTTTCTGCTCCATCGGCAGGTCTGCCTTGCTCCACTCGATCATCGAACCGTCGTAGAGCCTGGCGTTTTCGTTGCCAAGGATCTGGGAACTCACGAACCAGCCGAGCGAGGCCCAGTGGCCGGAGTTGCAGAAATTGATGACCTCGCCGGAGGTCGGCGCGTTGGCTGCTTCATAGAGTTTGGTCATCTCGGCTTGTGAACGCATGACGCCGCCGTCGTTAATCGTCAGCCAGGTTTCCGGCACGCTTAATGCGCCGGGGATTGTGCCGGGCCGCGCAACGGGGCCGGGCTTGGTCACGCCGAGATAGTGATGCGTCGGGCGGTGGTCGATCATCGGTGTGCCAGCGTCAAGCGCCGCCTGCACGTCTTCCTTCGTTGCCAGCAGTCCGGGACGCATATTGACCTCGAAGGTCGCAGGCTCCGGCTCCACCACGCCGCTTTCAAGCGGATTGACCGGCCGGTTCGTGTTCGGGTCGCGCTCGGCCACCCAGGCGGCCAGGCCGCCATTCAGGATCGAGACCTTGTCATGCCCGGCGACCTTGAAGGTCCAGTACACGCGCGCCGCCGCCCCCATTTCCAGGCTGTTGGCCCCGCGCGAGACGATGACGACATGATCATCGTTGCTGATGCCAAGCCCGCCGATCAGCTTTGCGAGGTGATCGGCCCCCGGCAGCATGCCGGGCGTGCCGTCCGCGTTCTGCACGCGCCACCCATCGCCCACATAATCCGAGTGTATGGCCCCCGGGATGTGCGCCTGGGCATAGCTTTCCTTCGATGATCCGCTGATACGGCTGCGGATATCAAGGATAACCACGTCGGGATTATCGAGGTTGTCCTTCACCCACGCCACGTCGACGAGCGGCTGCTTGGCCAGCGCGGCGCTCGACATCGCCGCCACAAGCGTTCCGATTACGATACCCAAAAGCGACTTCATGGCTGTTTCCTCCCTTGCTCGTCGCTTCGTAAAACGGTCGCGGACGAAACGCGTTGGGCTGGAAGGCTCCGAACGGAACCGATCCTCAGAAGCCCGTTTGGAAAGTGCTCCGTTTCGCCGCTTCCAAATGGCCGGGCCGGCGCGGCTACGCCATATGCTTTCGCCCGGCCGCCTCGTGTCCGCCCGACTGCGCGGCGAGGATTTCTGGAATGCTGTCAATCTCCTTCAAGCGCGAGCGCCGCGCGAAGCTCGTCCATCAGGTCGATTTCGCGCTGGGACAGCAGATAAAGCGTTCGATCGGCCCGCGCCTCGTCATCGGTCTGACCGGTGCGCGCGCGATGGTCCGTAAGGGCGGCGTCGCGCTCGCTCAGCAGGTCCGGGAAGCCCGGCGCGCTGAAGCGCAGCATCGCCGAGAGCCAGCGCGCGGCCGGATGCGCGTTCTCCGGTTCGGGCGGCGGCGTTTCCGCGGCGAGCTGCTCGCCGGGCCGCCAGGCTTCGCCGGTGACCCAGTGATTCGTCGTGAACCATTTGAGCGGCTGGCCATTGCCATCCACCGCCAGGCCGGCGACATGCGCGAAGCCTGCGCCTTCGTCCGGGCGTGCGAAGATGTGGAAGTGCCCGTGCATCCGGCTGTCCGAAGCGCCTGGCATGTCATGGGCGTGGTAATAGGCGCGCCACCGGCCGCCGCCGAAGACCAGATCGCCCTCTGGATAGTGCTTGTTGGCCACGAAGGGTGCATCGCCAAGGATGGCGAGTACGGCGTTGGTGTTCTGCGCCGCGAAGGCCTGCAGGCAGGTCACGAGGTCCATCGCCGCCCGCTGCTGCGTGTCGGGGTGCGATGCGGGCGCGGCGTCCACCGCCGTCCGGGAGGCTGCTGTGTGATGCTGCGTCATCGGCCGTCCTCCTGTCTCCGGCCGTGCCCGGCTTCGCCCGCTACAAGCCGCACGGCGTTCCGCCGCCGAGACCGCAGGGCGAAGCGCTGTCGTAGGTGTCGCCGCCCAGGCCGCAGGGCGTCCCGCCAAGCCCGCAGGGCGAGGCCGCCAGACCGCACGGGCTCCCGCCGAGACCGCAAGGCGACGCGCCAAGGCCGCATGGGGTTCCGCCGAGGCCGCAGGGCGTGCCGCCAGCGCCAAGGCCGCAGGGCGTCCCACCCAATCCGCAGGGCGTGCCGCCGGCGGTCAACCCGCAGGGCGTTCCGCCCAACCCGCACGGCGTCCCCGCGGCCGTCAATCCGCATGGCGTTCCGCCGAGGCCGCACGGCGTGGCATCTGTTGCCGCGACGCCGCCGGTCTGCGCGCCGCTTGCCTGCGTCGGCTCCGGCAGCTTGTGGCTGGTGTGGTCGATGAGGACGCCCAGCGTCGCCGCCGTCAGCACCGACCCCATCACAAGGCTGTTGGACAGCTTATCCATGCTTTTTCTCCATCGGCGCATCCAGCCCGAACCAGACCCTTGCGTAGACGCCGAGCCAGCTTCCGGTAAACGCCGCGAGCAGCCAGAGCCAACCATGCAGGCTGCCGGTCGTCGTGCCCGACAGCAGCGCGCCGATATTGCAGCCAAAGGCCAGACGCGCGCCGTAACCCAGCATCAGCCCGCCGACGACGGCCAGAAGCAGCGCATTCGCCGGGATCGGGCGGCTTGCCGCGAAGCGCCCGGCGATCGCGGCCGCCGCCAGCGCGCCGAGGATCACGCCGAAATTCATCACCGACGTCGTGTCTTCCAGCACGCTGCGCGACAGCGCCACGGCTGGATAGCCGCTTGACCAGTATGTCCAGTTTGCCACGTCAACGCCGAATGCCGCGGCGATCTTCGCGCCCCAAAGCCCGAGCGCGAAGGTGACGGACCAGGGATGCCCCGCGACCAGCAGAGTCAGCAGCGCGAAGACCGCGATGCCGATCGCGCCCCAGAGCAGCGGCCACGGACCGAAGATCAGCCGGTCGATGAACGGCATCGACGGCCCGTCCTCGGCGCGGATGTCCAGCACGTCCCCGCAGCGCCGCTGCTCCGAGCGCCGCACCCAGAGGTAAAGCGCCCCGATGACGGCGAGCTGGACGGCGAGCGCGGTCTGCCACCCGATCGCGCTGACCGAGGAGATCGGGCCCATGTTCGGCAGCGCCAGCCATGCCGGGAGATGAAGTGAGCCGATGGTCGCGCCGACGATGAAGAAGATCAGCGTGACGACCATCTTCACGTTGCCGCTGCCCGCCGTGAACAATGTTCCGGAACCGCAACCGCCCGCGAACTGCATGCCGATGCCGAAGATGAACGCGCCGATCAGGACCGACAGACTGACCGGCCCCAGCGCCGCGCTTGCCTGAATGTTGGGGAAAGCCGCCCCGATAATCGGGAAAAAGGCGATAGACAGCGCCGCCAGCAGCAGAAGCTGAGACCGGATCGCGTCGCTGCGCCCGAGCCGGACATAGCGTCGCCAGCCGCCTGTGCACCCGATCAGCGAGCGGAACAGCGACACGCCCAGACCGGCGCCAAGCAGAAACAGGATCGCCTTCTGCGTCGAGACTTCATGCTGCAGGATCAGGCTGATCGCCAGCAGCCCCATGATCGCGGCGAGTCCAAAGGCCTTGTCGGTCCCGCTGACAGTGATGGCATTGTCGGCGCCGCCTGATGACGCAACGCTGGCCGGCCGTTGGTCTGATTGCTTTGCGAGATCTACCACGCCGTCGTAACCCCATTTTGACAGCGCTGCTGCCCGCGCACGAAAACCGTGCCGCAAGCCGCAACGGATATTCGCTCCGCCTATCCGCACCGGGTCCTCAGCACAGGCTGATCGGTGGCGAAAGGTCGCAGCCATTATATCTTGAGATGGCGTTAAGCGCGACCCTTTCGTCCTGACTGGTCACGAAAAACTGTCAGGCGCGCATGACAACCAGCGCCCTGAAATCCGGGTTTGCGAGGGCCATGCACTTGATCATGGCCTCGTTCGCCGCTGTTGTCACCGTTCGGGACAGGGAACATTTCCCCGCGCGGCTGTCTGGGATAAACCTGTCATATTCGCAGATAATGCGCCGAACAGGGAGGACCGAGATGGACGTGAACTGGCACGGCGTCATGCCCGCGCTGATGACGGAGATGACCGAAGACGGCGCGCTCGACCTGGAGGCCACGGCGCGGCACATCGAGCAGTGCATCGAAGCGGGCTGCGAGGGCTTCGTGATACTCGGCACGCTGGGCGAGAACAACTCGCTGACGCTGGACGAGAAGGCCGCCGTCGTCTCCGCTGCCGTCGAAGCGGCGCAGGGGCGCGCGCCGAACCTCGCGGGCGTGGCGGAATACACCACCGCCTTCGCCATCGAAGCCGCCAACCGCATGAAAGACGCTGGCGCGGACGGGCTGATGGTCCTGCCCTGCATGGTCTACGAGCAGGATGCGCGCGAGGCGATCACCCATTTCCGCGCCATGGCCCGCGCGGTGGACCTGCCGATCATGATCTACAACAACCGGGTGTCCTATAAGGTCGACCTGAGCCCGGAGGATTTCGCGGAGCTGGCCAGCGAGGCGAACATCGTCGCGGTCAAGG
>CAYYSM010000134.1:0-6627 GCA_964474225.1 uncultured Hyphomicrobiaceae bacterium | reverse complement strand
CTCGTCCAGTTGGAGTTCCACGGCGACCTGTTGGCGGCGAGCCTCGAAGGCGACACCACCGCGAACTAGATCATCCAGATGGATACCGGGCGCGTCCGACAGGGCGCGCCCGCCGCATCAAGCAACCGCGAATCTCTCACGCCAGCGCGCTGGCGATGGAGGTTTTTTAATTTGCCGCTGAATGTGCTGACGGGGCATGTTAAAAGACCTTCAAAGCGAGGCTGGCGCAGGTTAACGGCCCGGCCTCTTGGCGCATCCAGCTTTGTCCGGGAGTATCATGGTCTGCCGTAGCATCATCGTTGCCTTGGCCATTCTCGGTCTGATCCTGTCAGGCCCTTCCGCTGTTGCCGAAACGTCTTCGGACAGCGATCAGAAAAAGCATCATGGCTTATCGCTCATCACCCCGGAACCGAAGCTGCCGCCCGACTTTGCGCACTTCCCATACGCTAACCCCGACGCGCCAAAAGGCGGCGAGGCCAATCTGTGGGCGTTTGGCACCTTCGATTCGGTGAACCCGATCCCGCTAAAAGGCAACAAGGCGCAGGGGCTGGGCCTGCTGTTCGAGCCGCTGATGGCGAACAGCCTCAGCGAGGCCTCAACGGAGTATGGCCTGATCGCCGAATGGGTCTCCTACCCGGAGGATTACTCCTCGGCGAGCTTTGGCCTGCGCGAGGAAGCCCGCTGGCATGACGGCGAGCCGATCACGCCGGAAGACGTGATCTTCTCCTTCGAAACGCTGAAGCAGAACAACCCGTTCTACACGGCCTACTACGCCAACGTGACGCGCGCGGAGAAGACCGGGGTGCGCGAGGTGACGTTTCATTTTGACGTCGAGAACAACCGCGAGCTGCCGCTGATCATCGGCCAGCTGCGCGTGTTCCCGAAGCATTACTGGGATGGCGCGCAAGGCCGCGATCCTGCCGAGACCACGCTGGAGCCGCCGCTCGGCTCCGGCCCGTACCGCATTGCCCAGGTCGAGGGCGGCCGGCGCATCGTCTATGAGCGCGTGGACGACTACTGGGCCCAGGACCTGCCGGTCCGCAAAGGCTATTACAACTTCGATCGGATCAAGTTCGAGTATTACCGCGACTCGACCGTAGCGTTTCAGGCGTTCACCGCTGGCAAGATCGACTTCTACGTCGAAAACAGCGCCAAGAACTGGGCCACCGGCTATGACTTCCCCGCACGCAATCGCGGCGACGTGATCAAGGAGGCGATCAAGCTTGATACGCCGCAGCCGATGCAGGCTTTTGTCTTCAACACCCGCCGGCCACAATTCGCCGATCCGCGGGTGCGCCGGGCGTTCAACTATGCGTTCGACTACGAATGGACCAACAAGAACCTGTTCTATGGCCAGTACGAACGCACCGACAGCTTCTTCGAGAACACCGAGCTGGCCTCGCAGGGTCTGCCCGAAGGACGCGAGCGCGAAATCCTGGAGCAGCTTCGCGAGACGTATCCCGAGCATGTGCCTGAAGAGGTTCTGACAAAGGAATTCTTCAATCCTGAGGGCGGCGGCCGGCGCGAGATGCGCGGCAACCTGCGCGAGGCGCTGTCGCTGCTGCGTGAGGCCGGCTGGCAAACGAGCCAGGGCCAACTCGTCAACACGGAGACGGGCGAGCCTTTCACCGTTGAGTTCCTGCTGCAATCGCCCGCGATGGAGCGGGTCGTGCTGCCCTACACGCAGAAGCTGGAGCGCATCGGGATGGATGTTTCCGTGCGGGTGGTCGATTCCTCGCAGTATCAGGAGCGCACCAACAACTTCGACTTCGACATCATCGTCGACAGCTTCCCGCAATCGAATTCGCCGGGCAACGAGCAGCGCGACTTTTGGGGTTCGCAGGCTGCCCAGACGCCGGGCAGCCGCAACACCATCGGCATCCAGAACCCGGCGGTGGACGCGCTGATCGACACGATCATCTTTGCCAAGGATCGCGACGAGCTGGTCGCGACGACACGCGCGCTCGACCGCGTGCTGCTGTGGAACCATTACGTCGTGCCGCAATGGTTCTCGCCGGCGGTGCGTGTCGCCTACTGGGACAAGTTCGCGCATCCGGAGCCGCTGCCCGACCGCGCAATCGGCTTTACGCAGGTCTGGTGGTACGACCCTGACAAAAGCGCGCAGGTGGCGCAATGAGCGGTGCGATGATGCGCGGCGGTTTCCGGCAGCTTGTTGTGCTTGTCGGTCTGCTGGCGGTCGGTGTCGCCGGGCAGGCGCCCGCGATGGCTGGCGATGCGCCCGAGGGGGCGCGGCACGGCCTTTCCGCGTTCGGCGAGTTGAAATATCCGCCGGGTTTCGCGCATTTCGACTACGTGAACCCGGACGCGCCGGTGGGCGGCAGCCTGTCGATGATCGGCACGGCCGGCCTCATCACCTTCAACAGCTTCAACCCTTTCATCATCAAGGGCGACCCGGCCCAGGGCATGGCGCTGGTGTTCGACAGCCTGATGACCCGCGCCTATGACGAACCGGACGCGGTCTACGGCCTCGTCGCGCATTCGGCGAAGCTGGAGCCGGACCGCAGCGGCGTCACCTTCTACATGCGGCCCGAGGCGGAGTTCGCCGACGGCTCGCCGGTGACCGCGGCGGACGTCGTGTTCACCTACGAGACGCTGAAGCGCGACGGCCGCCCGATCTACAACGCCATGCTGCGCGACGTCGAACAGGCGGAGGCGCTGGACGACCACACCGTTCGCTTCACCTTCAACGGGCCGGGCAAGCGCCGCCTGCCGATGATGATCGCCGGACTGCCGATCCTGTCGAAGGCGTACTACCAGGAGCAGCCCTTCAACGAGTCGACTCTGGATCCGCCGCTTGGCTCAGGGCCCTACGAGGTCGGCGACTTCAAGCAGGGCCGCTTCGTCACCCTGCGCCGCCGCGATGACTATTGGGGCTGGGACCTGCCGGTCAATCAGGGGCGGTACAATTTCGCTGAGCTGCGCTACGAATATTTCCGCGACCGCACAGCCGAGCTTGAGGCGTTGAAAGCGGCCGAATTCGACCTGCGCGAGGAGTTCACATCGAAGTCCTGGGCGACGGAATACGATATTCCGCAAGTGCGCTCCGGACAGATGAAGCTGATGACGCTGGAGGATGGCCGGCCATCCGGCGCGCAGGGCTTCTTCATCAACACCCGGCGGGAGAAGTTCGCCGACCGGCGCGTGCGTCTGGCGCTCGATTATGCGTTTGACTTTGAATGGACAAATGAGAATCTGTTTTATGGGCTTTATGAGCGCACCGCGAGCTACTTCGAGAATTCGCCGCTGAAAGCGAAAGGCAAGCCCAGCGAAGCGGAACTCGCGCTGCTTGAGCCATACCGCGACCAGCTCCCGGAGAGTGTTTTCGAGGAGGCTTATCTGCCGCCGGCAAGCGACGGCTCCGGGCGCGACCGGCGGAAGCTGCGCCAGGCCTCGCGCCTGCTCGATGAGGCGGGCTGGGTGATCCGCGAGGGGCGCCGCGTCAATGCGGAAACGGGCGAGCCGCTGGAGATCGAGTTTCTGATCTTTTCGCCGACTTTTGAGCGTGTTATCGGCCCCTATGTCAGAAACCTGGACATGATCGGCATCGATGCGCGTATCCGGCGGGTCGATCCTTCGCAGTTCCAGGAGCGGATGAAGAGCTTCGACTTCGACATTACGACCCAGCGGTTTGTGCTCAACCAGACGCCGGGGCCGGAGCTGCGCAATTACTTCGGCAGCGATGCCGCGGAGGCGAAGGGCAGCTTCAATCTCGCGGGGATTTCATCGCCGGTGGTGGATGCGCTGATCGACGAGGTGCTGGCCGCGGAGACGCGCGAGGAAATGCAGACGGCCGCGCGGGCGCTCGACCGGGTGTTGCGCGCGGGCCATTACTGGGTGCCGCAGTGGTATAAAACTTCGCACCATCTGGCTTTCTGGAACAAATTTTCCTGGCCGGAAACAAAACCGCCTTATGATCGTGGCGTGATCGAAACCTGGTGGTACGACGAGGACAAGGCGGCCCAGCTGGAAGCCGCGCGCTAGAAGCGCCGCGCAACCCGGCGCGCAGCATTGACGCGCCGCCCGCTGGTCCGCAAAGGATTCGCGCATAATGACAGCCTACATCATTCGCCGTCTGCTGCTGATGATCCCGACGCTGCTCGGGATCATGGTCATCAGCTTCATCATCGTGCAGTTCGCGCCCGGCGGCCCGGTGGAGCGCATCATCGCGCAGTTGACCGGCACGGACGTCGCGGCCACGGCGCGCATCGGCGGCACGGAGACCGGCGATTTCGGCGCGGCCGCCGGCGGCGAGGGCGCTGGCGAGGGCTCATCGCAATACCGCGGCGCGCAGGGCCTCGACCCGGAATTCATCGCGCAGCTCGAAAAGCAGTTCGGCTTCGACAAGCCGCCGCATGAGCGCTTCCTGATGATGATGTGGAACTACATCACCTTCGATTTCGGGGAGAGCTACTTCCGCGACGTCGGCGTCCTTGAGCTTATCGCCGAAAAGCTGCCGGTCTCGATCTCGCTCGGCTTGTGGATGACGCTGATATCCTACGGCATCTCGATCCCGCTCGGCATCCGCAAGGCGGTGAAGGACGGCACCAGCTTCGACGTCTGGACCAGCAGCGTGGTGGTGGTCGCCTATGCGGTTCCGGGCTTCTTGTTCGCCGTGCTGCTGATCGTTCTGTTCGCCGGCGGCACCTTCCTCGACTGGTTCCCGCTGCGCGGCCTGACATCGGACAATTGGGACGAACTCAGCTGGCCGATGAAGATCGTCGACTATTTCTGGCACCTGACGCTGCCGCTTCTGGCGCTTTCGCTGTCGGCCTTCGCCACCACCACATTCCTGACGAAGAACTCGTTTCTGGACGAGATCAAGAAACAGTATGTGATGACCGCGCGGGCCAAGGGCCTGAGCGAGACGCGCGTTCTCTACGGCCATGTGTTCCGCAACGCGATGCTGATCATCGTCGCGGGCTTCCCAGGCGCGTTCATCGCGGCTTTCTTCACCGGCTCGCTGCTGATCGAGACGATCTTCTCGCTCGACGGGCTGGGGCTTTTGTCCTTCGAGTCAATCGTCAACCGGGATTACCCCGTGGTGTTCGCCACGCTCTACATCTTTTCGCTGATGGGACTCATCATCAATCTGATCTCGGATCTGACCTACACCTGGATCGATCCGCGCATCGACTTCGAGTCGCGGGAGGTCTGATCGGGCATGGAACAGAAGGTCAGCCATTTCGAACCCGAAGGCTACATCGAAGCCGGCGCGGCCGTTCCGCCGCGACGCCGCTGGTTCGAGCTTTCGCCGCTGAACAAGCGCCGCTGGAACAACTTCAAGGCCAACAAGCGCGGCTTCTGGAGCCTGTGGATTTTCCTGATCCTGTTCATCGTCTCGCTGTTCGCGGAGTTCATCGCCAACGACAAGCCGATCCTGATCCAGTACCAGGGCGGGTACTACACGCCGATCTTCAACTTTTACCCGGAGACGGCGTTCGGCGGCGAATTCGCAACTGAGGCCGAATACCGCGACCCTTATGTGCAGGACCTGATCCAGGAAGGCGGCGGCTGGATGATCTGGCCGCCCATCCGCTACAGCTACGACACGATCAATTACGACCTGCCGGTGCCCGCGCCCGCGCCGCCGTCATCAGAGAACCTGCTCGGCACCGACGACCAGGGCCGCGACGTGCTCGCGCGGGTGATCTACGGTTTCCGAATATCGGTGCTGTTCGGGCTGACGCTGACCATCCTCTCGTCGGTCATCGGCATCGCCGCGGGCGCGGTGCAGGGCTATTTCGGCGGGTGGACGGACCTGATCTTCCAACGTGTCATCGAGATCTGGCAGGCGATCCCGACTCTGTACCTGCTCATCATCATCGCGGCGGTGATAGAGCCGAATTTCTGGATATTGCTCGGGATATTGCTGTTGTTCAGTTGGGTCGCGCTCGTCGGCGTGGTGCGCGCGGAGTTCCTGCGCGGACGCAATTTCGAATATATCCACGCGGCGCGGGCGCTGGGCCTGAGCGACGGCAAGATCATGTTCAAGCACCTGCTGCCGAACGCCATGGTCGCGACGATCACCTTCATGCCGTTCCTGCTGAACGCCTCGATCACGACACTGACCTCGCTCGACTTCCTCGGCTTTGGCCTGCCCCCCGGCTCGCCCTCGCTGGGCGAATTGCTGGCGCAGGGCAAGAACAACCTGCAGGCGCCGTGGCTCGGCATCACCGCGTTCATGGTCATCGCGATCATGCTAAGCCTGCTGATCTTCATCGGCGAGGCGGTGCGCGACGCGCTCGACCCGCGCAAGACGTTCCGGTGAGGCGGCTGCCATGACCTCGACCAAGCTTCTCGATATGCGCAACCTGTCGGTGAACTTCACCTCCGACGAAACGGAGGTGGAAGCCGTCAAGGGCGTCTCATTCAGCATGGACCGCGGAGACACCATCGCGCTCGTCGGCGAATCCGGCTCGGGCAAGACCGTCTCCGCCCTGTCCGTCATGCGCCTGTTGCCGCCGTCCGCCTCGCACCCCACCGGCGAAATCTACTTCAAGGGCCGCGATGTCCTGAAGCTGCCCCTCACCGAGATGCAAAAGCTGCGCGGACGCGACATCGGCATGATCTTTCAGGAGCCGATGTCCTCGCTGAACCCGCTGCACA
>CAYYSM010000133.1:0-6706 GCA_964474225.1 uncultured Hyphomicrobiaceae bacterium | reverse complement strand
CGATCTGCTCGTCCTTGCGAAACGCGGCGATGTCGGCCTCCTGACGCTGGACATAGACGCTATAGCGCGCGTCGATCTGCAGTCGCCGCGCGATCTGGTCGGGCATATCGCCGAGTTCGGGCCAGATCACCGCGAGCCGCTGCCAGGAGATATCCGGGTAGGCCAGAAGCTCGAACGCGGTGCGCCGCCGGCCGTCCTGATTGAGGCTGAGGCCCTGTCCCGCCGCCTCGCGCGGGGTCAGGCTGAGCTGCTCCAGACGCGCGCGACCTTCTTGCAAGGCGCGGGCGCGGTCTGCGAACACGCGGGCGCGCTCGGCGCCAACGCAACCGACCGCTTCGCCGGCCGGCGTCAGGCGTTCATCGGCATTGTCGGCACGCAGGCGCAGGCGGTATTCCGCGCGCGAAGTGAACATCCGATACGGCTCGCTAACGCCGCGCGTCGTCAGGTCGTCGATCATCACGCCGATATAGGCGTCGGCGCGGGAGACGACGAAATCGCGATTGCTGCCGCTCGCGGCCAGCGCGGCGTTGATTCCGGCGACGATACCCTGACCGGCGGCCTCTTCGTAGCCGGTTGTCCCGTTGATCTGCCCCGCCAGATAGAGACCCGGAAGGCGCTTGACTTCCAGCGTTGGCAGAAGCTCGCGCGGGTCGATGTAGTCGTATTCGATCGCGTAGCCCGGACGAATGATCCGCGCCTGCTTCAGCCCCGGGATCGTGGCGACGAAGGCGTGCTGGACTTCCGCGGGCAGAGATGTGGAAATGCCGTTCGGATAGACGGTGGTGTCGTCCAGCCCCTCTGGCTCCAGAAAAATCTGGTGGCTGGCGCGGTCCGCAAAGCGCACGACCTTGTCCTCGACCGACGGGCAATAGCGCGGGCCGACGCCGTCGATCTGGCCGGAAAACATCGGCGCCTTGTCGAGATTGGCGCGGATGATTTCGTGGGTCTCGGGGCGGGTTCCGGTGATGTGGCAGACGGTCTGCGGCGTCGTGATCGTGGATGTCAGGAACGAGAACGGCTCGGGCGGGTCGTCGCCGTGCTGGACTTCCAGGCTGTCCCAGTCGATGGTCTCGCCATCGAGCCGCGGAGGTGTGCCGGTCTTTAGCCGGCCCATGCGCAGGCCCATCGCATAGAAGCGATCGGACAGACCGATGGCGGGAGCATCACCGACGCGGCCGCCGGGCGTCTGCTCAAGGCCGACATGGATGATGCCTTTCAGGAAGGTGCCCGTTGTGATGACGACCGCGCCCGCCGTATAACGCGCACCGTCCGCCGTGACCACGCCAGTGGCGCGCGCGTTCTCGACCACCAGATCCTCGACCGGGCTCTCCACGACCGTAAGGCCGGTGGTATTCGCCATCTCGGCCTGCATGGCCTGGCGATAGAGCTTGCGGTCGGCCTGAGCGCGCGGCCCCTGGACGGCCGGCCCCTTCGAGCGGTTCAGGACGCGGAACTGGATGCCGGCTTGGTCGGCAACGCGGGCCATAACGCCGTCGAGGGCGTCGATCTCGCGGACCAGATGCCCCTTGCCGAGGCCACCGATGGCCGGATTGCAGGACATCTCGCCGATGGCCGAAGCGCGATGCGTGATGAGGGCCGTCTTCGCGCCCATGCGCGCAGCCGCCGCAGCGGCTTCACAGCCGGCATGGCCACCGCCCACAACAATCACATCGAAGCGATGATCGGTCATCGTCCCTGTCTTCTCTAACGATACAAGCGCGCCAGTTCCTTGGGAAAATAGTGAAGGTCGCGCACCCCGTCAAAGCCGGGTTTCACGTGAAACATCACTTCCCGATGCAGAACTGGGCGAAGATCTGGTCGAGAATATCCTCCACGTCGATGCGGCCCGTCAGTCGCCCCACGCAGTCCGCAGCGCGGCGCAGGTCTTCGCAGCGCAGCTCCAGTTCGTTCGGCGATCCTTTGAGGAACGCACGCAGGGCGCGCGCGGCGTCCTCCAGCTCGCGACGGTGCCGCTCGCGGGTCAGCGGGGCCGTCTCGCCTGCCTCAAGGCGCTTCGCGGCTTCCTCGCCGAGCCGCGCCACCAAGTCTCCTACGCCCTCCTGTGTGTGTACCGAAATGAACAAGTCTGTGTCCATTGGATATGCCTCGCGCGAGGCCAGAAGTTCCGCCTTGTTCACCACGACGAGCAGTTTCTCGGACGTCAGTTCAGCCGGCGGCGATGCCGGCTCCGGCTGCGCGCCATCGATCAGCCAGACCACGATCTCAGCCTCCGCCGCGCGCGAGAGAGCCCGGCGCACGCCCTCCGCCTCGATCTCCTCGTCCGTCTCCCGCATCCCGGCCGTGTCGGAAACAATGACCGGATAGCCGTTTAGGTCGAGCCGCACCTCGACCACATCGCGAGTCGTTCCCGGCTTGTCGGAGACGATGGCGGCCTCGCGCCGGGCGAGCGCGTTCAGCAAACTCGACTTTCCGGCATTCACCGGCCCGGCGATCGCCACACGCAAACCGTCCCGGAGGATTTCGCCGCGGTGGCTGTCATCCAGATGCGCGCGGATGTCCCGTTCCAGATCGGCGATTTGCGCGAAGGCCGCGCGGTCGCTGAAGGCCAGCACATCCGCCTCGTCGCTGAAGTCGAGATCGGCCTCAATCTCGGCGAGCGCCAGAATGATCTTCTGCCGCCAGGCTTCATAAAGCTGGGCCAGCGCGCCGTCCGACTGCCGGAGTGCCTGAAGGCGCTGCGCCTCGGTCTCAGCGTCGATGAGATCGGCGAGCCCCTCGACCGCCGTCAGGTCAAGCTTGCCGTTCTCGAAGGCGCGCCGCGCGAATTCTCCGGCCTCAGCCGGGCGCGTGTCGCCAACCTCCGACAGCGCCGACAGCACCGCATCGATGACCGCGCGCCCTCCATGGACGTGCAGCTCGGCGACGTCCTCCCCCGTAAAGCTCGCCGGCGCAGGAAACCACAGCACAAGTGCGCGGTCGAGCAACGCGCCGGTCGTTGGATGCCGCAGCTCGCGCAGGCTCGCCATGCGCGGGGCCGGCAAGGTGCCCGCGAACGCTTGCAGCGCCTCGCCGGCCGCCGGGCCGGACACCCGGATGACCGCCACGCCGGCGCGGCCCGGCGCACTCGACAGGGCATAGATCGTGGTTTGCATATTCATGGTTTGTATCGCACCATGCCCGGTATTCAACACGCCGTGCCGGCCATTTCATGCAAAACTGTCAATCGAACCAGCGGACCGCAGGAACAAGGTATGGAAAACGCTTCGAAGTTCGAGCACCCCGAACGGAATCATCTCGCTGAAGAGACCAGCCCTTATCTGCTTCAGCATAAGGATAACCCGGTCCACTGGTGGCCCTGGGGGACAGAGGCGTTCCAATATGCGCAACAGACGGGCAAGCCGGTGCTGCTCTCGGTTGGCTACGCGGCCTGCCACTGGTGCCACGTCATGGCGCATGAGAGCTTCGAGGACGAGGCGACCGCCGAGGTGATGAACGATCTGTTCGTCAACATCAAGGTCGACCGGGAGGAGAGGCCGGATGTCGATGCGCTCTATATGCGCGCGCTGCAAAGCCTTGAAGGCCATGGCGGCTGGCCGCTGACGATGTTCCTGACGACGGAGGGCGAGCCGTTCTGGGGCGGCACCTATTTCCCGAATAGCTCGAAGTATGGGCGTCCCGCGTTCACCGAAGTGCTCAAGGAGGTAGCGCGCGTCTATCACGAGGAATCGGACAAGGTCACCCACAACGCCCAGCTGCTGCGCAAGGCGCTGGAACCGCGCGGCGCGGCCGGCGAGATGGACCCGATCTCCATGGACACGATCCAGGACCTCGCCGGAAAGATTGCCGGGGTGATCGACCCGGTCAATGGCGGCCTGCAGGGCGCGCCGAAATTTCCGAACACCTCGATCTTCGCGCTGCTATGGCGCACGGGCCTGCGCTTTGACATCGAAATCTGCCGCCGCGCGGTGGACCTCTCGTTGACGCAGATGTGCCAGGGCGGCATCTACGATCACATCGGCGGCGGCTTCGCCCGCTACACGGTCGATGAAAAGTGGCTCGTGCCGCATTTCGAGAAGATGCTCTACGACAATGCCCAGATCCTCGACCTGCTGACCGAGGCATGGAAGGAGACCCGCAATCCGCTCTACGCTGAGCGCGCGTCGGAAACCGTTGGCTGGCTGGAGCGGGAGATGATCGCGCCGGATGGCGGCTTTGCCTCGTCGCTCGACGCCGATTCGGAAGGCGAGGAAGGCAAATTCTACGTCTGGGACTATTCCGAGATCGTCAACACGCTCGGCCCGGATGAGGCCGCGTTCTTCACACGCATCTACGATGTGACGCCGGAAGGAAACTGGGAAGGCAAGAACATCCTGAACCGTCTCAAACATCCTGACCGGCTCTCCGACGCGGAGGAAGCCCGTCTGGCCGAAATGCGGTGCAAGCTGTTTGCTTCACGTGAAACGCGGGTGCGGCCCGGCTGGGATGACAAGGTGCTTGCCGACTGGAACGGGCTGATGATCGGCGCGCTGGTCCGGGCTGGTGCGACCTTCGATCACCCCGCTTGGGTCGCGCTGGCGCGCAACGCTTACGACTTCGTCAAAACCCGGATGAGCGACAGCGACCGCCTGCGCCACAGCTACCGCGCGGGCCAGACCTCCGCGCCCGCGATCGCCACCGACTACGCGAACATGATCGCCGCCGCGCTCGCGCTCTTTTCGCACACCGGCGAAGATGTCTTCCTGAGCGATGCGCTGGCTTGGGCCACCGTGCTGGACCATCATTTCTGGGCGGATGAGCAAGGCGGCTATTACCTGTCGGCGGATGACACCGACGACATCATTATCCGCACCCACAACGGGCATGATGACTCGACGCCCAATGCTAACCCGGTGATGGCGGCAAACTTCATGACGCTGTTTCTGCTGACCGGGGATCGCCGGTTCGAGGAACGCGCCCACGAAATCGAACGCGCGTTCCGCGGGGATATCGCGAAGAATCCGGTCGCCCATGCCGGCTTCGTCGATGCGATCATGACCCTCACCGAGCCGCAGCACATCGCGATCATCGCGCCGACAGAGCGGAGCGCGGCCGACGCGCTGCGCGAGACCGTCGCCGGCATGTCGCTGCCCGGCGCGGTGGTGCAGACTTGCGTGGAGGCGAAAGGGACCCCGGCTAACCCGGCGCTGGACGGAAAAGCAGCAATCGACGGCAACCCGACGGCCTATGTCTGCGTCGGGCCGCAGTGCTCGCTACCGGTGATCTCCACTGATGCGCTGCGCGATCTGCTGTTCGAAGCCCGCAAGGGCCAGATCGGCCCGCCCGCCTGAGCCGTCAGGTGTTCATGGAGTCGAAGAAGTCGTCGTTCGTCTTGGTCTGGCGCAGCTTGTCCAGCAGGAACTCGATGGCCTCCATGGTGCCCATCGGGTTCAGGATACGGCGCAGGACGAACATCTTCTTCAGCCTCGCCTCGGGCACGAGCAACTCTTCCTTGCGGGTGCCCGACCGGGCGATGTCGATCGACGGGAACACGCGCTTGTCGGCCACCTTCCGGTCGAGAACGATCTCCGAGTTGCCCGTGCCCTTGAACTCTTCGAAGATGACCTCGTCCATGCGGCTGCCGGTGTCGATCAGCGCGGTGGCGATGATGGTCAGAGAGCCTCCTTCCTCGATGTTCCGCGCCGCGCCGAAGAACCGTTTGGGCCGCTGCAGCGCGTTCGCGTCGACGCCGCCGGTCAGCACCTTGCCGGAGGACGGAACCACGGTGTTGTAGGCCCGGCCCAGACGCGTGATCGAGTCGAGCAGGATGACGACATCGCGCTTGTGCTCGACCAGCCGCTTGGCCTTCTCGATAACCATCTCGGCGACCTGCACATGCCGCGCGGCCGGCTCGTCGAAGGTCGAGCTGATCACCTCGCCGTCCACCGAGCGCTCCATGTCCGTCACCTCTTCCGGCCGCTCATCGATCAGCAGCACGATGAGGTAGCACTCCGGCCGGTTGGACGTGATCGAGTGCGCAATGTTCTGCAACAGCATCGTCTTGCCGGTGCGCGGCGGCGCAACGATCAGCCCGCGCTGCCCCTTGCCGAGCGGCGCAACGATGTCGATCACCCGCGCGCTCAGGTCCTTGCCGCCCGACTCCTCGACTTCCATTCGCAGCCACTCGTCCGGGTAGAGCGGCGTCAGATTATCGAAATGGATCTTGTGGCGGCTCTTCTCCGGCTCCTGGAAGTTGATCTTGTTGACCTTGAGCAGCGCGAAATAGCGCTCGCCGTCCTTGGGGCTGCGGATTTGACCTTCGACCGTGTCGCCCGTGCGCAGGCCGAAGCGGCGGATCTGGCTGGGGCTGACATAGATGTCGTCCGGGCCGGGAAGATAGTTCGCATCGGGGGAGCGCAGGAAGCCGAATCCGTCCTGAAGCACCTCCACAACGCCCGTGCCCGTGATATCGATGTCGCGCGTCGCGAGCTGCTTCAGGATGGCAAACATCAGCTCCTGTTTGCGCATCGCGCTCGCATTTTCGACATTGACCTCCTCGGCAAAGCTCAACAGCTCCGCCGGCGACTTCATCTTGAGGTCTTGTAGCTTCATTTCCTGCACGGATATGGCTCCTGGAAAGTCATTGCCGCCTTCACGGGGTCGCATCCATGAACAGGACGCGTGAGTGGGCGGTTTCGCGTAAGAGGGCGTTGGAATGCAGAGAAGTGGGTGGGAAACACCCAGAGCGGCCTCGCGCCTCTAGGTTATT
>CAYYSM010000132.1:0-6715 GCA_964474225.1 uncultured Hyphomicrobiaceae bacterium | reverse complement strand
TCTGGCGCAACACCGAAGACCAAGATGTTGGGCGCTTCCTGCGGCTTTACACCGAGTTGCCGATTGACGAGATCGCGCGGCTGGAGGCGCTTGAAGGCGCGGAGTTGAACGAGGCGAAAAAGAGCCTCGCCGATGAGGCGACCGCGCTGGCGCATGGGGCCGAGGCCGCGCGCGAGGCGGCGGAGACGGCGCGCCAGACCTTCGAGCAGGGCGGGATCGCCGGCGGGCTGCCCACGGTGGAGGTGTCGCGGGAGGATCTGGAAAGCGGGCTTGGCGTGCTCGGCGCATTCGTGCTGGCCGGGCTGGCGGCGTCAAACGGCGAGGCCCGCCGCGGCATCAAGGGCGGCGCGGTCCGCGTCAACGGTGAGCCGGTGCGCGACGAAAAGGCGCAGCTTGGCCCCGACGACGTTCACGATGGCGTGATCAAGCTCTCGATGGGCAAGAAGAAGCACGCACTGCTGAAGGTGATGTAAACCGGCCACTGCGCAAGATTTTTATACATTCAATTCGTTTTGCGCTAACATGTGAGGTTTAGGCAGCGGGAACCTTACAGGACTGTAAGAAATGGACGGCCCGTCCTGTTTCGTATGACAATCTGGAAAGGGGTTTCCCACGCTGCAGTGGCTATGGACTAACGGAGGCCGAGCAACAAATGACCATGGTGGGGTCGACAACGGCGGCAGACGGCTGGCCACGGCGTGCGTTCACCGTGGCGGAGGTTGAACGGATGGTTGATCTGGGGGTTATCGAACGCGATGAGCGATTTGAGCTGATCGGCGGAGAGATCGTCCCGATGGCCCCAAAGGGTCTGCAGCATGAAGTCTTGAAGACGTTGCTCCTGGAGCACTGGATCAAGGCCAAGCCCGACGACATCATGCTGACGCCGGAGACGACGTTCCGCATCAGCGATGTGACTTACGTTGAGCCGGATCTCATTCTGTACCGGCGCAGCGATGGGCTGCAGAACCTGCGCCCGGACACCGCGCTGTTGGTGGTCGAAATCGCGGATAACAGCATCAACTTCGACCTGCAGAAAAAGCCGGAAATTTACGCCGGCGCTGGGCTCGCCGAACTTTGGGTCATCGATACGAAGAGCCGCAAGACCTATGTGCACCGCAAGCCGATGCAGCGCAATGACGGCCCGTCGAAATACGCCGAAATCCGGGAGTTCGACGCGCACAAGCTGGTGACCCCGGGGGTCAGCCCGGCGCTGGCGATCCGGCTGGCGGATTTCGATCTGTAGGGATCGAAAACGCTTCGGTCTCTGGGATGCCGTCAACCCGCTGGAGAATCGACGAAACTGCCGCGCCGTTGCAGCCCGTTCAGACGGCGCGGCGTCTCCATCAGATCACCTCGCGGCGGTCTTCCTTTTTGTGAAACTTCCTCTATTTGCAGGATGCTGTTTTCAAAGGGAGACAAAGATGACCGACCACGACTGGCATCCCCTTGCTGACAACTCTGATTCCCCCTCCTGGCTTACCGAAAAGGTAAGCGTGACACTGCCTCGCTGGTGGCTCCTCGCGGGCGGTGCGGCTGTTTTGGCGCTGATTATCATCGCTCTGGATTAAAGGAGACATCGATGAGACGGGTTGCTGTGACGCTTGTGCTCGCGCTCGGTTTGCATGCCGCCCCGGTCGGCGCGGCCAGCGGCGATATCACCGCGATCTCTGATCTGCGCCGCGACACACCGGTGACGGTGCAGGGCACGGTGGACCGCATCACCAGTTCCGACGAGTTTTACCTGCGTGATGAGACGGGCGCGGTCCGCGTCTATGTTGGTCCGAACCGGATCCCGGCGGAGGTCGGCGAGAACATCACGATCATCGGGAAAGTTGACGAGGATCGGAAGCTGGAGGTCTACGCTTTCGAGATCATCCGCGCGGACGGGAGCCGGGTGGAGTTGCCGCGCCGCTACTGATGGCGCTCCGGCGCTTGCTCAACTTGACGGAGCAAACAAAAAAAGGACGCGGCGGGAGGCGTCGCCGCGTCTCAAGTTTCGCGCTGGACGCGTGGCTAATCAGTCGCCTTCGCCGGGTTCCGGCGAGAAATACTGTTCCTTGTCCTTGGCATCGGCCATTTCGTCGGCGGAGGGCAGGGGATCCTTTTTGGCCGTGATGTTCGGCCATTTCTCGGAATATTCGCGGTTGATCTCCAGCCACTTCTCCAGGCCCGGCTCGGTGTCGGGCTTGATCGCCTCGACAGGGCATTCCGGTTCGCAGACGCCGCAATCGATGCATTCGTCCGGGTGGATGACGAGCATGTTCTCGCCCTCATAGAAACAGTCCACCGGGCACACCTCGACACAGTCGGTGTACTTGCACTTGATGCAGGCATCCAGGACCACGTATGTCATTCGGCTCCTCCGCGTGCGCGATCTCGGCAGTCTCGGCCCGTATGTCCGATAGCGGGCGGCAAAATGCAAGTAGGTTCGCGCGTCGCCTTTCAGCTATAACCAACCTCAGCACTTGGGTAAATGAATTTGCGCGCGGGATCAAGCGCGCGCATCAAGAATCGCGTTCGATTTCGTGCATCTCGCCTTATTCGATCACGATGCGCGGGCGCGAGGTCTGGGCCTTGGCCTGTTCACCGGTCAGTTCGGTCCAGGATTTTGCGGCGATGTCGCGGTAGACCTGCGCGTGCGGGCTGTCCGGCTCGCTGGCCACGATCGGTTGGCCGGCATCCGAGCGTGAGCGGATCGCCATCTCAAGCGGCACCTCGCCGAGCAGCGGCACGCCCAGCTTGTCCGCCTCCGTGCGCGCGCCGCCGTGGCCGAAGATCTCGCTGCGCTCGCCGCATTTCGGGCACAGGAAATAGCTCATGTTCTCGACGATGCCGAGCACCGGCACATTGGTTTTCCGGAACATGTTCAAGCCCTTGCGCGCGTCGATCAGCGCCAGATCCTGCGGGGTGGAGACGATCACCGCGCCGGCGAGCGGCACCTGCTGCGCCATCGTCAACTGCGCATCGCCCGTGCCCGGCGGCATGTCGACGACCAGAACGTCCAGCTCGCCCCAGGCCACGTCGCGCAGCATCTGCGTGAGCGCCTGAATGACCATCGGCCCGCGCCAGATCATCGGCTCGTCTTCGGCAATGAGGAAGCCCATCGACATGGCCTTCAGGCCGAAGGCATCCATCGGCTTGAGGATGTTGTTGTCATCGACATCCGGCCGCCCGGTCAGGCCAAGCAGGCGCGGGATCGACGGGCCGTAAATGTCCGCATCGAGGATGCCGACGCGCAGTCCGTTCGCCGCGAAGCCCAGCGCGAGATTGACGGCGGTCGTGGACTTGCCGACGCCGCCCTTGCCCGAGGCGACCGCGATAATGTGCTTGACATTTTCGATGCCGCGCAGTGTGCCGCCGCCTGCGCGCGCCGGGCCGGCCTGGGCGCCCGCGCCGTTGCCGCCGCGGCTGGCTGGGGGCTGCTGTTGGCTGGCGCCCGGCTTCTGCTCGGCTGTGAGCGTGACGGTGGCGTTCTCCACGCCCGGCAGCTCCTTGACCACGACTTCGGCGGCCTGGCGCAGCGGCTCCAGCTCTTTCGCGCGCTCAGGCGGGACGGCGATGGAGAAGTAGACCTTGCCCTTGCTGACGACGATTTCGGAGACAAGGCCCAGCGCGACGATGTTGCTCTCGCCGTCCGGGCCCTTGATGCGTTCGAGCTCTTTCAGGATGCGGTCTTTGGTCGGTGCGTCTGTCATATGATTCGCGTTCGTCCCAGACAAATTTGTAGCCTATATCACATTGTGACTTACGCGCTTGCGCCGCACGGCGCAATGGTTGCAACCCGTGGTCGGAGGAAAATGCCTGCTCGTCAGGCGTTTACGTCGGCTTAGTTCGTGATGCATATAAACAACTTGCCAAGGCGGCCAGGTATGGCTAACAAAACATGGAAGCTATTCGTACCCTGCCAAAGCCTTCGCGTTTCCAAGCAACAGTTCCGCGGCGAAATCTCAAGAATCACAATTTAAGTCGAGGCTTCCAAAATGACATGCCATCGCTACCTGCCCGTCTCCCGGTATTGCTTTCTGATTAACGTGAAACCTGGAGAGGGGCTTGGGTAGCGAGCTGTTCTTGAACCTCCTTCTTAAGTCTGAACGTCAATTCATACATGATGTTGCTGGTGGGAACGTCATCTCCGCCAAAATACCATACTGACCGGTTCAGACTGTCGAGTTTTTGAACTGCAATTCCCGCCGGCCGCTTGCCTGTAACTTCGCAGGCAACTTCGCCGTAACACTCGTGGAATGTCCAGCGGCAACCAAATTTGCCCATATTATCGGATGCGGAAGAGCTGTTGTTCCATCGGAAGACGGTCTCTCCAAGTCTTACGAGTCCTAGAAAGCTGCCCTTCCATCGATAATGTATTCGGAACGACCGACTTTCGCCGGGCTCAAGGAGCGGAAGGAAGTAAACAGCAACCTCTTTGTACTTTTCTTGGTCAGAAACTGTAATAGGTAGCAGATTGGTTCTTTCGTCGAGGGCGAAAACAGATAGCTCGATATCATTTATCGATTGAGCCGGTGCGCTGTGCTCGTCGCCTACAGCGAAAAATTTCCAGAATTGCACGTCCCGGTCATCAGCTCGAACAGTCAATTCTTTGTCGACAGTAAGATCTCCCCCCGCGTCAACGAAGTAGCGGCTCTCTTCCATTAGATAATCGAGTCGAGGTGTCTTATGACGGTACATTTGATTATGAATTATTCTCAGGTGGGTCATATTGGTTTGCAGCCGCTGCCGTAGTTCGCGAACTTCACTTGCTGTCTCCCTCGTTTTATGTTCGGTACTAGCGTCAGGATCGGCTACCTTTGTGCTATTTTTGGCATGTGAACGTCGCCGGAGAGCTTGACGTATGAAGAACACGTTCGAAAAACCGAGAAAAAGAGCGGCGAAGATTATCAGATGTGCCAAAGTTGAATCGATGGTGTGTCCACGCTCAAGGCTGACTGGATGCTCGTAAGGGATAATGCGGTTTGCGACGAACCCTTGTAGGCTATCAGTCAGGTACGAGTAGGAGATATAGACCGGGACCAAGATGACCCCGACGAAAATGGCGAACTGGACAAACTCCTTGTAAAAGTCTGTCGGCGTTGGCGGTGGCGGCAGCGCTGGCTTCTGCTCATCCGGGCTGTCGCTCAGCGCCTTCAAATCGGCAGCATCATCCTTCGGGTTGAACTGATCCATCGCAAACTGATCCCCGCAACACAAGAGACGGGCAAATCCATCCCGTCGACTAGCCATACTTTTCGGTTTGGGGTTGAAGAAACAGCGCTTGACGATTGGCGACTCAGGCGAAAATCCCGTCGCCGCCATGAAGTTCTGGTGGGTAATGACGTGCCGTCGAAGCGTTCGACATCCAACGCAGCTTGAAAACGGCTGGGCCGAGCGATCGAAAGCGGTTGCAATACCCTTTTCATTTTAGGTAACTCTATCACAATTCTAAAGTATTCGCCAGCCCACCGGCGCGCGCGAAAACGCCCGCAATCTCCGCCTCTTGCGGCCCCGCCCACTCTTGCCGTATCCAACCAGGGACGCCGCAACAAAGAGGATAGAAATAAAAATGCCCCACGCCATTCGCGTTCATAACTACGGCGGCCCGGAGGAGATGCGCTGGGAAAGCGTCGATGTGCCGCCGCCCGGTCCCGGCGAGGTGACTCTGCGCCACAAGGCCGTCGGCCTGAATTTCATCGACGTGTATCACCGCACCGGGCTGTATCCGCAGCCCAGCCTGCCGTTCACGCTTGGCACCGAGGGTGCGGGCGAGGTCACAGCGCTGGGCGAGGGCGTGAGCGGCCTGTCCGTGGGCGATCGCGTCGCCTATGCCGGGCCGGTCGGCTCGTATTCCGAAGAGCGCAATATCCTGGCCGACCGCGTCGTCAAGCTGCCCCCCGAGATCGACGACAAAACCGCCGCGGCGATGATGCTGCAGGGCATGACCACGCGGTATCTGCTGCGCAAGACCTACGAAGTCGGCCCGGGCACCGTGATGCTGCTCCACGCCGCTGCCGGCGGCGTCGGGTTGATCGCCTGCCAATGGGCCTCGGCGCTGGGCGCGACAATCATTGGCACGGTCGGCTCCGCCGAGAAGGGGGAACTCGCCCGCGCGCATGGCTGCACGCACGTGATTAACTACCGAGAGGAGGACTTCGTGGAGCGCGTGCGCGAGATCACGGGCGGCGCCTTGTGCGATGTGGTCTACGACTCGGTCGGCAAGGACACCTATCCAGGCTCGCTCGACTGCCTGAAGCGGCGCGGTCTGTGGGTCAGCTTCGGCAATGCCTCGGGGAAAGTGCCGCCGGTCGATATCGGCATTCTCGCGGCGAAAGGCTCACTGTTCCTCACGCGTCCCTCGCTGGCGGCCTACATCACGACGCGCGAGGAGCTGGAAGAAACCGCCACCGACCTTTTCAACATGGTCACCAGCGGCAAGGTGAAAATCAATATCAACCAGACCTATCCGCTGCGGGAGGCGGCGCAGGCGCACCGTGACCTGGAGGCGCGCAAGACGACGGGTTCCACGGTTTTCCTCGTCGACTAGCCTGCGGGCCGTCCCGATTCGGGATCGCTCTGGGCGTGATCGAGCAAAGCGACCTGCCCGAAAATGCCGGCGAGAGTGGCCAAGCCGGCGCGCGACATTTACGGTTTACTCACCGCAGCCGTGAACAGGCGCGATATTGGTGCGCGCTGTTTACACTATCTTTCCGATAATCTGACAGCTTTG
>CAYYSM010000131.1:0-6842 GCA_964474225.1 uncultured Hyphomicrobiaceae bacterium | reverse complement strand
AGGTCGACCAGGTCGATGACGAGGAGCTGCTGGAACTCGTCGAGATGGAGGTGCGCGAGCTTCTGTCCGAATACGAGTTCGACGGCGACAACATCCCGATCGTGGCGGGCAGCGCGCTCGCGGCGATGGAAGGGCGCGACCCGGAAATTGGCGAAAACAAGATCCGTGAGCTGCTTGCGGCTGTCGACGACTACATCCCGACGCCTGAGCGTCCGAAGGATCAGCCGTTCCTGATGCCGATCGAGGACGTCTTCTCGATCTCGGGGCGCGGCACCGTGGTGACCGGCCGTGTCGAGCGCGGCGTCATCAAGGTCGGCGAGGAAGTCGAGATCGTCGGCATCAAGGAAACCCGCAAGACCACGGTCACGGGCGTGGAGATGTTCCGCAAGCTGCTCGACCAGGGCGAGGCCGGCGACAATATCGGCGCGCTCATCCGCGGTGTCGCGCGCGAGGACGTTGAGCGCGGCCAGGTGCTGTGCAAGCCGGGCTCGGTGACGCCGCACACCAAGTTCAAGGCTGAGGCTTATATCCTCACCAAGGAAGAGGGCGGCCGTCATACGCCGTTCTTCACCAACTATCGTCCGCAGTTCTACTTCCGCACGACGGACGTGACCGGCGTGGTCACGCTGCCGGCAGACAAGGAAATGGTGATGCCGGGCGACAACGTTGAGATGGAAGTCCAGCTCATCGTGCCGATCGCGATGGAAGAGAAACTGCGCTTCGCCATCCGCGAGGGTGGCCGAACCGTTGGCGCCGGCGTGGTTGCCGACATCATCGAGTAGCGCAGCCAGTGTGAAAGACAAGAGCGCCCCGGAGTGTCGGGGGCGCTCTTATTTTTGGGGTTAAGCCGCCATGCAAGGCCAGAATATCCGCATCCGCCTGAAGGCGTTCGATCACCGGATCCTCGATACGTCGACGCGCGAGATCGTGAACACGGCGCGACGCACGGGCGCGGATGTTCGCGGGCCGATCCCGCTGCCGACGCGAATCGAAAAGTTCACTGTGAACCGCTCGCCGCACGTCAACAAGAAGAGCCGAGAGCAGTTCGAGATGCGCACCCATAAGCGGCTGATCGACATTGTCGATCCGACGCCGCAGACTGTGGACGCGCTCATGAAGCTCGACCTCGCCGCGGGCGTTGACGTCGAGATCAAGCTCTAACAAGGCGGCTTGCCCGATAACGCGTTTCGACGCGGCCAGCCCTTAACGGGCCTGAGAGAGGAATGAACCCATGCGCTCAGGTGTGATCGCGCAGAAAGTGGGAATGACGCGGATCTTCGACGACAGCGGCGCGCATGTGCCGGTGACCGTGCTGAGTCTGCAGAACTGTCAGGTCGTTGCCCAGCGCGTGAGCGACAAGAACGGCTATTGCGCGCTGCAGCTCGGCGCGGGCAAGGCGAAGGTAAAAAACGTCTCGCGCGCCGAACGCGGTCATTTCGCCGTCGCCAGCGTGGAGCCGAAGCGCAAGGTCGCCGAATTCCGCGTGAGCCCGGAGAACCTGATCGATGTGGGCGCGGAGATCACCGCTGACCATTTCGTCGAGGGCCAATATGTGGACGCGACCGGCATCAGCATCGGCAAAGGCTTTGCCGGCGCGATGAAGCGGCACAACTTCCGCGGTCTGGAGGCCACCCACGGCGTCTCGGTTTCGCACCGCGCGCATGGCTCGACCGGCCAGATGCAGGACCCCGGCAAGGTCTTCAAGGGCAAGAAGATGGCCGGCCATCTCGGCAACGAGCGCGTGACCACTCAGAACCTGCGGGTGGTCAGGGTCGATCCCGAGCGCGGGCTGATCATGGTCTGCGGTGCGGTGCCGGGCGCCAAGGGCGGCTGGGTCATGCTGCGCGACGCCGTCAAGAAGGCGCTGCCGAAGGACGCGCCGACGCCGGGCGCCTTTCGCATGCCGGGCGCGGAAACCGGCGGCGAGGCCGCGCAGCCCGAGGCGAGCGAGGGATAAGCCATGAAGGTCGACGTCAAGACGCTTGATGCGAAGAAGGCCGGCTCGGTCGAGCTGGACGACAGCATCTTCGGGCTGGAGCCGCGCGCGGACATTCTCCACCGGATGGTGCGCTACCAGCTGCTGAAGCGGCAGGCCGGCACGCACCACGCCAAGGACCGCAGCGAGGTCGCCGGTACGGGCGCGAAGATGTACCGGCAGAAAGGCACAGGCCGCGCCCGCCACGGTGACAAGAAGGCGCCGCAGTTCCGCGGCGGCGGCAAGGCGTTCGGACCGAAGCCGCGCAGCCATGCGATCGACCTGCCGAAGAAAGTTCGGGCGCTGGCCATGCGCCATGCGCTGTCGTCCAAGGCGCGCGCGGAAACGCTGATGGTGCTTGACCGCGCCGAAGTCGACGCGCCGAAGACGAAGGAGCTGCACGCCAAGCTGGAGAAGCTTGGCCTGGCCAACGCGCTGATCGTCGCTGGTCAGGACGTGCAGGACGAATTCGCGAAGGCCGCGCGCAACATTCCGAATATCGACGTGCTGCCGGTTCAAGGGTTGAACGTTTACGACATCCTGCGCCGGGACAACCTGGTGCTGACCAAGGACGCGATCGCGGCGCTGGAGGCCCGGTTCAAATGAGGGAAGAAGAGCTTTACGACATCATCGTCGCTCCGGTGATTACCGAGAAATCGACGCTGGCGTCTGAGAACAACCAGATTGTGTTCAAGGTCGCGCCCTACGCAACGAAACCGCAGATCAAGGAAGCGGTCGAGCGGCTGTTCAACGTGAAGGTCAAGTCGGTGAACACGCTCAATCGCAAGGGCAAGCTCAAGCGGTTCCGCGGCATCCAGGGGCGGCAGAACAATCTGAAGAAGGCGATCGTCACGCTGTCCGAAGGCAGCAGCATTGACGTCACCACGGGGCTGTAAGGCCGTAGCAGGGACTGAAACGTCATGGCTTTGAAGAAATATAATCCGACCTCGCCCGGTCGCCGCGAGCTGATCCTGGTGGACCGCAGCCAGCTCTGGCGCGGCAAGCCGGTGAAGCAGCTCACTGAAGGGCTGACCAAGAAGGCCGGACGCAACAACAAGGGCCGGGTCACCGCGCGCCGTCGCGGCGGCGGACACAAGCGCGCCTACCGGATGGTGGATTTCAAGCGCCGCAAGGTGGATGTCCCCGCCACGGTCGAGCGGCTGGAGTACGATCCGAACCGCACGGCATTCATCGCGCTGATCACCTACGAGGACGGCGAACAGTCCTACATCATCGCGCCGCAGCGCCTGGGCGTGGGCGACACGGTGATCTCGTCGGACAAGGCCGATATCAAGCCGGGCAATGCGATGCCGCTGGCGAATATGCCGATCGGGACGATCATCCATAATGTCGAGATGAAGCCGCAGAAGGGCGGCCAGCTGGCCCGCTCGGCCGGCACCTACGCCCAGCTCGTCGGCCGCGACGCAGGATATGCGATCCTGAAGCTGAAGTCCGGCGAAACGCGGATGGTCCACGGTGCGTGCCGGGCGACCGTCGGCGCGGTCTCGAACCCGGACAACGTGAACGTCCAGCTCGGCAAGGCTGGCCGCAAGCGCTGGCTGGGCAAGCGCCCGGCGGTGCGCGGCGTGGCGATGAACCCGGTCGATCACCCGCTCGGCGGCGGCGAGGGCCGGACCTCCGGCGGCCGCCATCCGGTGACCCCGTGGGGCAAGCCGACCAAGGGCAAGCGCACGCGCTCCAACAAGGAGACCGACCGCTACATTCTGCGCAGCCGGCACATGAAGAAGAAGCGCTAGGAAAAGCTCATGGCACGTTCAGTCTGGAAAGGTCCGTTCGTCGACAGCTACCTGCTGAAGAAGGCGGAAGCCGCGCGCGAAAAGGGATCGAGCGCGGTCATCAAGATCTGGAGCCGGCGTTCGACGATCCTGCCGCAGTTCGTTGGGCTGACCTTTGGCGTCTACAACGGCCAGAAGCACATCCCGGTGCTCGTCACCGAGGACATGGTCGGCCACAAATTCGGCGAGTTCGCCCCCACGCGCACCTATTACGGGCACAACGTGGATAAGAAGGCGAAGAGGAGATAAGGCCATGGGCAAGCCCAAGAGCGAGCGTCGGCTGGCCGAAAACGAGGCGATGGCGGTGACGCGCAACCTGCGCATCAGCCCGCAGAAGCTGAACCTCGTGGCGTCCTCGATCCGCGGCAAGCCGGTCGAGACGGCGCTGGCGGATCTGACCTTTTCGCGCAAGCGCATCGCCGCGGATGTAAAGAAGACGCTGGAGTCGGCCGTCGCGAATGCCGAGAACAATCATGATCTCGACGTCGACCAGCTCGTCGTCAAGGAAGCCTATGTCGGCAAGGGGCTGGTGATGAAACGCTGGCGTCCGCGCGCGCGCGGCCGGATCGGCCGGATCATGAAGCCGTTCTCGCGCCTGACCGTGGTGGTCAAGGAAGCCGAGGAGCAAGCGTAATGGGACAGAAGATCAATCCGATCGGCTTCCGGGTGGGCGTTAATCGCACCTGGGATTCCCGCTGGTTCGCCGATAATGCGGAATACGGCCGCCTCCTGCTGGAGGACATGGACATCCGCAAGCACATCCTGAAGAACCAGCGTCAGGCCGGCATCTCCAAGGTCGTCATTGAGCGGCCGCACAAGAAGTGCCGCGTCACTGTGCACGCCGCGCGTCCGGGCATCCTGATCGGCAAGAAGGGCGCGGATATCGAAAAGCTGCGCGGGCAGCTGTCGAAGCTGACGGATTCCGAGGTGTTCCTGAACATCGTCGAAATCCGCAAGCCGGAGATCGACGCGACGCTCGTCGCCGAGGGCATCGCGCAGCAGCTTGAGCGCCGCGTGGCCTTCCGCCGCGCGATGAAGCGCGCCGTGCAGTCAGCGATGCGCCTGGGCGCGGAAGGCATCCGGATCAACTGCGCGGGCCGTCTCGGCGGTGCGGAGATCGCGCGGACCGAGTGGTATCGCGAGGGGCGCGTGCCGCTGCACACATTGCGGTCGAATATCGACTATGGCCAGGCCGAGGCGCGCACGGCCTATGGCGTCATCGGCATCAAGGTCTGGATCTTCAAAGGCGAGATCATGGAGCACGACCCGATGGCGCAGGAGCGTCTGGCAACGGCCGCGCAGGAAGGCGGCGGCGGACGCGAGCGGCGTCGATAGGAGAATGGGAAGGCGCGCCGGCGCCTGACGGAGATCGATTGAGGCGACCATGCTGCAACCGAAAAAGACAAAATTCCGCAAGGCGCAGAAGGGCCGGCTGAAGGGTCAGGCCAAGGGCGGCTACACGCTCAACTTCGGCTCCCACGGGCTGAAGGCGATGGAGCCAGAGCGCGTGACCGCGCGCCAGATAGAGGCGGCCCGCCGCGCCATGACCCGCAAGATGAAGCGCGTCGGCCGCGTCTGGATTCGCGTGTTCCCGGACTTGCCGGTCTCGCAGAAGCCGACCGAAGTGCGTATGGGCAAGGGCAAGGGCGCGCCGGAATACTGGGCCGCGCGGGTGCTGCCCGGGCGCATCATGTTCGAGATCGACGGCGTGTCCGACGAGCTGGCGCGCGAGGCGCTGCGGCTCGCCGCGGCGAAACTGCCGATCAAGACGCGGATCGTGGCGCGCTTTGGCAGCGAAAGCTCCTGATGGCGCGGGCTGACGCAAACGCGCAGGCGAGGGAAGTGAGACGATGAAGGCTCAAGAAGTTCGCGATCTGACTCTGGATCAGCTGGACGATGAATTGATCAAGCTGAAGAAGGAGCAGTTCAATCTGCGGTTTCAAGGGGCGACGGGGCAGCTGGAGAACACCGCGCGCGTACGCCAGGTCCGGCGCGACATTGCGCGCATCAAGACGATCCAGCGCGAGAAGCGCGCCGCCGGTGCGGCCGAGTCCGCGCAGACAAGCTGAATGAGGTGAACGGGTCATGCCCAAACGGATCCTGCAAGGCACGGTGGTTTCCGCCAAGAACGACAAGACGGTGGTTGTCCGGGTCGAGCGCCGCTTCACCCATCCGCTGCTGAAGAAGGTCGTCCGGCGCTCGAAGAAATTCCACGCCCACGATGAGAGCAATGCGCTCAACGAGGGCGACAAGGTGCGCATCCAGGAATGCGCGCCGGTATCGAAGAAGAAGAAATGGACGGTGTTGAACGGCGATCAGCCGGCGTCCTGAATGGGACGCGGCGCTTGATCCCGGTTCACGGTCACCGCGGGTATGGAGTGGAACAATGATACAAATGCAAACCAAGCTCGATGTGGCTGACAACTCCGGCGCGCGGCAGGTGCAGTGCATCAAGGTGCTGGGCGGCTCGAAGCGGAAATACGCCAAGCTGGGCGACGTGATCGCCGTCAGCGTCAAGGACGCGCTGCCCCGCGGCCGCGTGAAGAAGGGTCAGGTCGCCAAGGCGGTGATCGTGCGCACGTCCTTTCCGGTGAAGCGCCCGGACGGCAGCATCATCCGCTTCGATCGCAATGCCGCCGTGCTGGTCAACAACAACCGTGAGCCGATTGGCACGCGCATCTTCGGCCCGGTCCCGCGCGAGTTGCGCGCGCGCCGGCACATGAAGATCATCTCGCTGGCGCCGGAGGTGCTGTAATGCGCAAGTTTCGCAAGGGCGACCGTGTGATTGTCCTGACCGGACGCGACAAGGGCAAGCGCGGCGAAATCCTGAAGATGATCCCGAAGGATAACCGGGCCATCGTCCAGGGCGTCAACCAGGTGAAGCGCCACCAGCGCCAGACCGCGCAGCAGGAAGGCGGCATCGTGGTGAAGGAAGCGCCGATCGAGGTGTCGAATCTGGCGATCGAAGACCCCAAGGACGGCGCTCCGAGCCGGGTGGGCTTCCGCATCCTCGATGACGGCCGGAAGGTGCGCTTCGCCAAGCGATCGGGAGAGATTATCGATGACTGAGG